>NZ_JBPODR010000007.1:0-113378 GCF_051201035.1 Thermoanaerobacterium thermosulfurigenes | reverse complement strand
TCAAATATATTGTTTTCCATTGTTCCTAAATGTTTGTATTCTATTCCTTCTGGGGCTTCTGGTATTTTTATTTCTTCTCTCTTTTGATATGGTTTTATCCCTTCTTTATTGGCTACTAAATAGTTATATAGTTTTTCTAATTTCTTCATTTGCTTTTCATCATCTTTTTGCTCTATCATTAATTTTGCTATGTATTCTAGGCTTTCTTCTGTTTTCCCTTCATCTAGCATTTTTATTAATTTGCGGACATCTTTTTTGTTCTCTACATTCCTTATTACTGCTTGGCTTTTATGAAATGGATCTAATTGAAAATATACTCCTTCTTCTCCCAAGCTTTCTTTAATCCAACTTGCTCCATCCCCATTTATTATCTTTATTTCTATTTCGTCTATGTTGTATTCTTTTGCTATCGTTGCATCTACTAATTCTTTAAATTCTTTGCTGCTTGCAAATCCTGCACATGCTATTTTATTATGTGTTATATATTCATTACTTCCTGGGCTCCTTTTTACCCATCCGTCGTATGCTACTGCTAATTTTATTTCTTTCTTCCCTCTGCTTTTTTTGCCTTTTGGTCTGTCTTTGCCTTGCATTGATAACCATAATCCATCCATTTCTTGAAATAATATTTTTGTTTCTTTTTCTCCTCTTAATTTGTTTTCTTTGAATAGTTTTATATCTTGTTTTTCTAATTCCGCTATTTTCTCTCCAATCTTTTGTATTATATTCCATGCAGTTGCATGGCTTATGCTTTGATTCGTTAATGATTCTATATTTTTCGCTGCTTCTCTATATGACATTTCTGTTACATTTTCTACAACTTTTTCAATAAGATTTGTTGATATATGCCCTATTGTATCCATTTTTAAATACTCATCTAAAAGATAAACATATTCTTTTTTTCCTTCACTATTTATATGTTCATAAATTCTTTTATCAAATTCAACAGTGCCCATAATTGTCTTTATGTTTGTATGCTTTTTACCTTTACACCTATATTCTTTTTTGTCCCTTTTTTCTAGTAACATATCATCTATTTCCATAAGGATTTGAGCCATTATTTTGCAAGCTTCTTCGCAGACTAATTTGTAAATTTTTACTTCTAAATCCTTGAAATTTATTTCATTTTCGTTTAAACTTAATTTGAACATGTAATCACCTCTATAACGCTTTTTTGTTTTTTCTATTTAAACATTATAGCGGATGATTCATGTAAGTGGAAGGTATCTTTTGGATGCCTTCCTTTTTCTATTTTTTACCGCCTACTAAAATTATACACTAAGTACATAACACCTATGAATAATTATTTATGTTTTGTATTCTGTCTTTTATTGTTACATTTAATTCTTCTCTTTCTAAGTCATAAGATTCACTGTTTTTTTCAACTTCCTTCAAGCTTAACTTTTCCTTCTCTGAGTCAAAGCTAATTATTTCGACTGTAATTTCGTCCCCTATTTTATACTCTTTGACATTTTTTATTAAATCATTTTTGTGCGCTAATCCCTCTAACCCTTCGGAAATCTCTACAAAAGCACCAAATGTAGTCACATTTGTTATAATACCCAATATAATATCTCCAACTTTAAACTTCTCATTAATATTCACCCACGGATCTGGAAAAAGCTTTTTCAAACTTAGTGTTATTTTTTCTTGATCTATTTTATCAACATAAACATCTACTCTATCGCCAATATGCAATACATCATTTATATTCACATTTTTACTCCAAGAAATCTCTCTTAATGGAATCAAACCATCAATACCACCTAAATCAACAAAGACACCAAATTTTGTAATTGATTTTACTACACCTTTTATAACTTGGCCTTCCCGTATGTTTTTTAGCAATGTTTCTTTCTTTTTGTTTTTTTCTTCTTCTAAAACGATTCTCCTTGATGCAACTAATTTTTTGCTTGGAATATAATCAATAATTTTTACTTCAATTTTTTCTCCTAAATATGAGTTTAAATCATCCACATAATGCATATCAAGTTGTGATGCTGGTATAAATGCTTTAACTCCTAATACTTCGGCAACAACACCGCCTTTTACTACTTCAATTATTTTTCCATTTAATATATCTCCATTTTTAAATGATGTATTTAATCTTTCTTCAGCTAATTCGGTATCTGCTTTTACTTTTGAAGCTAAAACATCACCATTTTCATCTTCTCTTTTTATTATATATAGATCGATTTCATCTCCTACATTAAAATCATCACTTATTCTTATATTAGGATTAAGTGATAATTGCGATTTAGGTACAAATGCATCAGATTTATATCCGATATCTGCTATAATTCCATCGTTAAGTATTTTAATGATTTTACCTTTTACTATATCACCGGAATGGATCTCATTAAAAGTGTATTCATTCATAAAATCATCCATTTTTATTCTTCCTTTCTTCCACTTGTAATCTTATCAATGACTTCCTGTATTAAATAATCTGGAGTAGATGCACCAGCAGTAATGCCGACTGTTTCAACGTCTTTTAGAGTAATCAAATCAATTTCATCAGCACTCTCAACTTGTATAGTTTTATCACAATTCTTTTCACATATTTTTTTTAATTTTTGCGTATTAGAGCTATTCTTTCCACCTATGACGATCATCATATCTACTTCTTTAGATATTTTTTCAGCAGATGATTGCCTTTTATTAGTAGCGTCGCATATTGTATTATATGATATTAATTCTTTGACTTTAAGATGCAACAAATCCAAGATATCTTCCCACATTTTTTGCGTTATAGTTGTCTGCGCAACAACACAGGTTTTATCTAAAAAAGGCAATGAATTTACATCATCAGTTGATTGGATAACATAAGCTGAATTATTACACCATCCATTTACACCTATAACTTCCGGATGATTTCTATCCCCTATTATAACAATAGAATATCCTTTCTTATAGTATCCATTGACTATTTTTTGGACTCTTTTTACAAAAGGACAAGTCATATCGATTATTTCTACTTTTTTATTTTTTAATTCCTCATAAATTTTTTTCGGTATACCATGCGTCCTAATAAGTATCTTGCTATTTTCATCTAATTCATCGATGTGTTCTATAGTCTTAATTCCTTTGTCTTCAAGGTCTTTTACAACTTGCGGATTATGAATAAGCTCTCCATATGCATAGGTCTTAGAATCATCACTATTATTCACTTGATCATAGGCCATTCTGACTGCCCTTTTTACCCCAAAACAAAATCCTGCATTGTCAGCTATCAATATTTTCATTGTTTCCTCCTAAATTAACTTTGAAATTTCCAGCATAATCTTCTCACCTATGTTTGCCATATCTTGCGATGTTAAATGTACATTTTGATATTCTTCAAAATAAATAGGTTTACCGATCTTTATTGTTACTTTTGAAAAAAGTTTATAAGTTGACTTTATTCCGATCGGCAATACAGGTGCCTTTCCTTTTACTGACAGGAGCGATACACCAGGCTCAGCCTTTTGCAATTGGCCAGTTTTGCTCCTGGTTCCTTCTGGGAATATCCCAATAGCATGTCCTTTTTTTAAATGATTTAGAGCAATTTTTATAGCGGTTAAATCTGATGTGCCTCTTTTCACTGGAAAAGCACCTAAACCTTTATTTAAAATAAATCTAAATAAAGGATTTTTAAAAAGCTCGGCTTTTGCCATAAAAAAAATTCTTCTGGTAAAAACGGCACCAACAATAGGTGGATCTAAAAAGCTAATATGATTAGGACAAATAATTACAGGACCATAGGCAGGAATATTTTCGTAGCCATCTACTTCTATTCTAAAAATTATATTTATAATAAAAAGAACGATGTATTTGGCTATATAATAAAACATGAGATACCCCCTTTACCCATTAGCTATAATATTGTACATTTTGCTTACTACTTCATCAATACTCATGTTTGTAGTGTCAATAACAATAGAATCATCAGCCTTTTTTAATGGTGCAACATCTCTTTCAGTATCATTCTTATCTCTTTTTTTTATATCATTTAATATATCATCATACTTAACAGGTATTTTCTTACTTGTCAGTTCATTGTATCTACGCATTGCCCTAATTTCAGGACTGGCAGTCAAAAAGAATTTAAATTGTGCATCTGGCATCACAACTGTCGCTATATCTCTACCGTCCATTACGACACTACCCTTATCTGATAGCCTTTTTTGCAACTTTACCATTATTTCTCTTACCTCTGGTATCATTGAAATATATGATACTTTTTCAGAAATGGATGGTGTCCTAATCTCGCTTGTAACATCCATACCGTCTAACAGTACCTTATCGTTTTTCAAGTCAATATCAATCTTGGAAGCCAATTCTACTATTTTATTTTTATCTTCTAGGTTGATATTTTCAATTGCCACTTTATACGTCAAAGCTCTATACATAGCCCCTGTATCTATGTAAGTAAAGTTTAGTTTTTTTGCCAATTCCTTAGCAACTGTACTTTTTCCTGCACCAGCCGGGCCATCAATTGCAACCTTAATATTTAATAAGTCCAATCGCAATAATTTAGCATTTTTCATGTATATGTGCTTAACTTCTTTATCATCTTCACAATTAATAAACACTACGACTCTGATACATTTCTCAAGACTTTTCTTTACGTTCATTTCTTGAAAACACATCATTGGAATATTCGAAATTCCATTATGTCTTAATGCTTCTGCGGGGTAAGCTGCATCAATGTCCTTTGTCGCAGTAAAAAATATAGATATAACATCGCTGCTTTTTATTTTATTGATGCGAAAAATTTCATCAATTAAAGAAATTGTGTCATGAAAAATTGCTTCTTTAGTATTTTCAGTTGTTATTGCTCCTCTAATGGCTTTTATAAGACATCAATCTCCTTTCCGTTTTTCTCTCTTTATAAATTATATAGTAAAAATCGTGTTATAACAATATCATCTCAATCTCACTTTGCCAATGACTTCTATATCACCGTTGACTTTTATGACTGCTGTCTTCTGTGGCTCTATTACATTGTCGCTTGAATCAATTACTTTAACATATAATGTTTGATTGTAGTTTGTTCCATCCATTTCAATGAGATCGCCTTGTTTTATGTTGATTTTTAATTTTTTCTCCTTAAAGCTGTACTTTGGATCTCCATTTATCAATATAAAAGCCTTTGGTGCCTTATCCAAATTAATTAATTCCAATTCCAAAGTTCCATCATTTGATAGATATGTGTTTATGTTTATACCTTCTATTTTTTCGGTAGAATTTAAAAAAACCCTAATGTTATCATTTAACATTAATACTTGAGTCACTACCATAGTTAAAAATCCCAATATGACAAAAAAGGCTATCATATTGTCAAAGCTCAAATAATATACGTGCGCTGACTTTTTAACTCTTTTTCCCATAATAATCCTCCTTATGCATTCTTATATATTTTATGCAAAATATATAAAAAAATGCAAAGAAGGTTTATTTTCAGGAATTTATTCCTGCTAAATAACCAGTAGAAAAAGAAATTTGAAGGTTGAAACCGCCAGTCAATGCATCTACATCAATTATTTCACCGGCAAAAAAAAGTCCTTTAATAAGCCTTGATTCCATTGTCTTAGGATTTATTTCTTTAGTGCTTACTCCTCCAGAAGTGATTATGGCCTCATTTATAGATCGCTTAGATTTTATGCGAAACACGAGATCCTTTATAACATTCACTAAAGCACCTCGTTCCGCTTTTGATAATTCTGAAACTCTTTTATCAGGATTTAAAGAGCTTACCCTTATCACATAAGGTATCAATGAACGTGGAAGCAAATCATTCAAAGAATTCTTCAACTCTTTTTTAGAATATTTTTTAAAATCTCTTTGAAGCCTTTCATCCAGCTTCTCATGATTTAAAGCTGGCTTTAAATCAATTTTTATTACAACATCTCCATCTTCAACAGTTTTAAAAAAGCTGCTTAGTGTCAATATTACAGGACCTGATAATCCAAAATGTGTAAACAGCATTTCGCCAAATTCTTCTCTAACTAATTTTCCATTTATACACAATTTGGCATTAATATTTTTAAGTGTTAATCCCATCATTTCACTGACATCTTCAATGGTTATAAGAGGGACTAATGCTGGATGTGGTTCTACTATTTTGTGGCCCAATTTTTTTGCCATATCATACCCATCTCCAGTTGAGCCTGTAGAAGGATAAGATTTTCCACCAGATGCCAGTATTAAACTGTCACAAAATTCTTTTTTGCCATTAACAATTATTCCTTTGACGCATTTACCATCAATCAGTATATCAGTAACTTTGCTATTGAATCTAATTTCAATATGATTTTCTTTAATGAGTCTTAAAAGGACATCCAGTACATCAATTGCTTTATCTGAAACGGGAAATACTCTTCCTCCTCTTTCAACTTTAGTCATTAAACCATTCTTGTTAAAAAAATCAATTAAATCAGCATTAGAAAAGCTATTTAAAGCACTATAAAGGAATTTGCCATTTGTTGGCGTATTTTCAATAATTTCTTTTATTGAAGCTGAATTTGTTATATTACATCTGCCTTTTCCTGTTATCATGAGTTTCTTCCCTGGTCTATCATTTTTTTCAAAAATTACAACTTCATTGCCTTTTAGAGAACTCATTATGGCAGCCATCATTCCTGAAGGGCCACAGCCAATTACAAAGACTTTTTTCAATTATTATCGCTCCCTTAAATGACATGTATCGTTCAGCAGAACTAAAACGCAATTTCCATCATCTTTTACATCTATTATATTTAATGCTGTATTGTCTTGTCTTATTTTAGGATAAAAACTTAAATCCAAATTTAGCATACCTAAAATTAAAGCTTTGATTGTTGTTCCATGTGACACGATTAGTATATTTTTATTTTTATATTGTTCTATGATTTTATTCGTGGCATTCAATATCCTATCTTGCACAGCTTTTAACGTCTCAGCGCCTTCAATTGTAGCTTCTGGCGGATTAGTTTTCCACGTATGATACAATTCCTTATATGATTTTTCTATCTCATCTACCGTAAGCCCTTCCCAAACACCGAACGATATCTCTCTAAGCTCTGGCAATTTTATAACATCTAAGTTAAAGTTTTTTGCAATAAAAGTTGCTGTTTTATATGCTCTGTCTAAATCACTGGAAAAAATCACATCTATTATTTCATTTTTTAATCTTTGAGACAACAAGTAAGCTTGCTTCATTCCTTCATCAGAAAGTTGAGTATCACTTGCACCTTGAATTTTTTTTTGCCTATTCCATAACGTTTCACCATGCCGTACGATAAACAATCTAGTAGACATCAATAAACCTCCTGCAAATCAATTAAGGCCTTATTAGACTCTTATAGAATTAAATATTCTTCGACAAATATATTCCGTATTCATTCCAAATATTTTCTAATTTTTCAAATGTATCTGTTATCTTATCTTTCTCTCTAATACCGACAGAAACGATCAGTGCATTTATAAGACTCAATGGAGCAACTAATGAATCAACAAATGATGCCATATTACTCTTGGCCAAAAGTATTTCATCGGCAATTTCAGTAAGCGGTGATATAAGACTGTCTGTAATGGCAACTATTTTTGCATTTTGAGATTTAGCATATTTCATAACTTCCAATGTCCTTTTTGAATACCTTGGAAATCCTATACCAATTACTAAGTCCTCTGAATTTACTCTAAGCATTTGTTCAAAAACATCAGATATGCCGGGTTTTACTAATATTACATTCTCAAGTATCAAATTTAGATAAAAACCTAAATACTCGGCTATGGCAGTAGAACTTCTAAAACCGATTATGTATATTCTTTTTGCCTTGAAAATATTATCAACCACTTCTTTGAATGAATTTTTATCTATTTCTTCTTTTGTGGCTTTGATATTTTCTATATCAGATTTTAGCACATTGTTCAAAATAGAAACTTCATCTGTTTCATCTGTCATTTCAAGCCTTTGAACAGTAGTAAGTTTGTTTTTTATCAATTCTTGTAAAGCGCTTTGAAGCTCAGGATAGCCATCATAACCTAAAGTATTTGCAAATCTAACTACCGTAGATTCACTTATATTTATGCTATTGCCCAGTTTTGCTGCAGTCATAAAGGCAGCTTTATCATAGTGGTTTATTATATATTCTGCTATAATTTTTTGGCTTTTGCTTAACTGTGCATAATTATCTTGAATCCTTTTAATTATATCAGCATTTTTATCCATAGTTTATACCCTTTCTATGTTTGATTTTAAATTAGTACCACATATAAAATATTCTATACGTAAGCAAAAAATCCTGCAATCGATGAATAAAAAATGCCAATAAATTTAATAATAAATTTCTTGCTTCAAAAATTCAGATAGACATATCCCACTTTTTTAAATTACCAATGAAGCTATACATAGTTAAGTCGAGTTGTATTGGAGTTATAGAGATAAAACCGTTTTTAACAGCGATTATATCACTATCTTCGTCATTGGCATTTTCTAAAACTTTTCCTGCCAGCCAATAATAATCCATACCTCGTGGATCGATTCTTTTTGTAAAATTCTCAGTATAATTTCTATGGCCTAATTTTGTAATTTTTATACCCTTAAACCCACTACCTACATTCGGTATGTTTACATTTAATAAACAATTTTTTGGCAGACCATTTTGTACAACATTATCTATAAGTTTTTTGATATAAAGCATAGCTTTATTTGATAATTTAGCCTCAGCTTCCAGCGATAATGCAATCGAAGGATAACCATTAATAGCTCCTTCCATTGCAGCCGAAACTGTCCCAGAATATAAGACATCTGTACCTAAATTGAAGCCATTATTAATACCAGAAATTATGATATCTGGCTTTTTATCCATAACTACATCTATTCCCAGTTTCACACAGTCTGACGGAGTTCCATTTGCATAAAAAATTTTAATATTATCATCATCTTTGATTTTCTTAATCCTCAAAGGCTTATGCATTGTTATGGCATGTCCCACAGCACTTCTTTCTCTATCAGGTGCAACGACAACAACATTATAATAATCTTTTAAAAAACCAGCCAATTGGTTTATGCCATCAGAAAAGACGCCATCATCGTTTGTCAGCAAAACATTCATACGCATCCTCCTACTATATTATTACATTCATGTACTGAATAATTAATATGATTTTAATATAAAATTAATATATAAGCAAGGAGTGATAATGTGATACAGATTGATGACGCTGGAAGTGGAAGCTTAATCGGTGGGACATGTATTGGTGTTATGAGAGTCGAAACTAATGAATACCATTATGATATAATACCTCTTACATACTATACGGAGGATAACTTTAGCAAAAAATTGTATTTGCATAAAGCCGCTGAAATTTCAATCGGTTTTTTAGACCAAATGAAAGTAGACAAAAATGAGGAAATACATGTCTGCAGAGGTTATATGTTTGACTATTTGAGAGAATATCTAAAAACTAATGGTTATAATTACAAAAGCACAAAAATATTGAATCCACTTCAGGATCGAATAGAGAATACTTTTGAAAACTATGCATTATCTCTTGGTCTTTCAAAGAGATTTCTCAGTTATACAAAATATCCTTTTCATTTTCACAGATTATTAAAGTGGGTTTATGCTGACTATGATAATAGGCGTAAATTGTGTAAAACTGGCTGGAAAAGCTTTATAAAGTATGGATCATTACGGTTTGACGAATCATACTCAGAAATAACTAAAAATAAAAATATTTTTTGCCTTAAATGTGGTGAAAAAATTGATAATGGTCCAGTAAAGATAATCAAATTTAAAAGCAATTTTTTAAACGTTATTTATGTACATGTAAAATGTTGAGATACCATACTTTGGTACCTCAACATTTTTATATTTTACCAGCAGTGATGTGGTATACAAATTTGTTGACCTGGATATATTAAGTTTGGATTTGGTATCTGTGGATTAGCTCTTATTAAGCAGTCTAATGGTATGCCATACATATTAGCTATAGTCCACATTGAATCTCCAGGCCTTACTATATACATTTCTCTGCAATGTCTCTCTGGCGGGCAATATGCTGGTATACAAATTTGTTGTCCCGGATATATTAAATTTGGATTCGGTATCTGTGGATTAGCTCTTATTAAACAGTCTAATGGTATGCCAAACATATTCGCTATGGTCCACATTGAATCTCCAGGCCTTACTGTATATGTCGTTCTACAATGTCCAGGGTAATATTGTGGATCAGACATTGTTAAAACCCCCTTTCATTTTTCTATTACATGTTATGTTTATTTTAAAATTGTGTTACACAACTATTTTTAAGATAAAAAAAACCATAGGCTTTATACCTATAGTTTTTTTGTTTATATTGGGTGAACCCTCTCTTCGATATTCAATAATGTTGAATCAATTTTGTATTTTTTAGCTTGCCTATACTCAAAAAACCTTCTTGCTACTTGAGGAAATAATGCATATGATAAAACATCTTCATCTTGCTCTATAAATTCCTTTATCTCATTTTTAAATTCATCCAATTGAGGACTTAGTAAATCTGCTGGCCTATTTGAGATTATTTCTTCATCGCCAATTATTTTCTCTCGTATAGAATCTGAAATTGGAGCTGGTGGCATCCCGTATAAACCTTTGACATAATCTTTAATTTCTTTAGGAACTATTTTATATCTTTCTCCTGTAATAACATTTAAAACAGCCTGAGTTCCAACCATTTGACTCATTGGAGTAACAAGAGGAGGGTATCCTAAATCTTCTCGTACCCTTGGAACTTCTTTCAAGACATCCTGATATTTGTTTAATGCGTTCTGCTGCTTTAGCTGTGAAACCAAATTCGATAACATTCCCCCTGGTATTTGACTCTCTAATGCTTTAACATCAACAGACATAAGCAAAGACATATCGCTGTCATTTTTGTGATTTTGCTTAACCACATTAAAATACTGAGCTATCTCAGCAAGCAATTTTAAATCTAACCCTGTATCATATTCTGTATCTTTCAATGCAGCCACAATTGATTCTGTAGCTGGCTGTGATGTTCCTAAAGCAAGAGAAGAAATGGCTGTATCAACTCCGTCTACACCAGCTTCTATGGCTTTTAAATAAGTCATTGAAGCCAGTCCTGCTGTATAATGGCTATGCAGTTGAATCGGCGTGTAAAGTGCTCTTTTTAGAGATTTAATCAGATCGTATGCAGCATAAGGTGATAATATTCCAGACATATCCTTAATACATATAGAATCCACACCCATATCTTGAAGAGACTTTGCCACTTTCAAGTAATGATCTGTATTATGTACAGGACTAACTGTATATACAATAGCTGCCTGCACATGAGCACCTGCGCTTTTTGCAGATTTTATTGGCACTTCTAAATTTCTCACATCATTTAATGCATCAAAAACTCTTATTATATCTATACCATTTTCAACAGATTTTATTATAAATTCATTTACAACATCATCAGGATAGTGTTTATATCCAAGTAAATTTTGACCTCTTAACAACATTTGAAGAGGCGTCTTCTTAATCGCCTTCTTTAAAAGTCTTAATCTTTCCCATGGGTCTTCGTTCAAGAATCTCATACATGCATCAAATGTAGCACCGCCCCATGCTTCCAACGAGAAAAAGCCAACTTCATCTAATTTCTCTGCTATAGGAAGCATTTCATCAGTTGTCATCCTAGTTGCCAGCAATGATTGATGTGCATCTCTTAAAACAGTCTCCGTTATTTTTATCTTAGACATTAAAACTCCTCCTTTACTCAATATTATACTCTTGTTAAGTTAATATTTCTATAAAAAAATAAGACCAACTATTAAAAACTGGTCTTATTTTAAAAGAAACTTATCATAAGAATGATAGAATAGACTCTCTGATCAATTTTGCAGCTAAAATCGATGTTATACCTGAATGATCGTAATCAGGCGATACCTCAACCAGATCCATACCTACAACATTTAGATCTTTCAACATGTGTATTGCACTTAGCGCTTCTTTTGAGGTTATACCGCCGGGTTCAGGAGTACCGGTACCAGGTGCAAAAGCGGGATCTAAAACATCTATGTCCCATGTGATATATATAGGCTTTGATTTTATATTATCAAGTATTGATTTCAAAGGTTCAACAACATCATATAAGAACATATTGGTATTTTTGAACGCGAATACAAATTCCTCTTTAACACCTGAGCGTATACCAAAATGATACATATTTTTTTTGTTTACAAATTCAGAGGCTATTCTTAAAACTGTGGCATGGGAATCTCTTTCTCCAAAAAATTCAGTTCTCAAATCTGTATGTGCGTCAAAGTGAAGCACAACTAACTCATTTCCGTACTTTTTAAAAACTTTTTCTAAGATTGGAGCACTTATTAAATGCTCACCACCCAAAAATATCGGCTTTTTCCCAGCATCTATAATATCTTTAGCAGCATCACCAATTATATTTAAACATTTTTCTACATTTCCATAAGGTAATATCAAATCACCATAATCATAATACTTTTTGTCTTTTAAACTTCTATCCAAATATACACTGTACTCTTCTAATCCTAAAGACGCCATCCTTATTGCCTGTGGTCCAAAGCGTGTACCAGGTTTAAAGCTTACAGTGTAATCCATAGGAGCACCTACAATCACAATTTCAGATTTATAATAATCATCGTTGCTTCCTAAAAATTTTCCACCGTTTGATAAATTGTCTTTTATTATCAAAAACTATGCCTCCTCAAAAATTTCTTTTACAAATTTCGGCAATACGAAGCTGGCCTTATGTAACTGTGGCGTATAATATTTTGTGTCAATATTAGGAATATTATTCACATCTACAGCTTCAGGATCATACTTCTTAGAACCCATTGTAAAAGTCCACAAATGCCCCGGATATGTCGGTATAGTACATATATATGGCTTTACTATTGGGTAAATATTTTTAAACATCTTACTTAATTTATTTATTAAGCTACCATAAATAAAAGGTGACTCTGTCTGTGCTACTATAATTCCGTCTTCCTTTAAGCACTCATACACAGATCTATAAAAATCCTCTGTGAATAACCCTACCGCAGGGCCTATAGGATCTGTCGAATCTACAATTACAACATCAAATTCATTCTTGTGCTCACTCACATAATTTATTCCATCGCCAATCATAATCTCTACTTTTTCATCATATAATCCACAGCTAATTGTAGGTAGATATTTTTTCGAATTTTCCACAACACGATCATCAATCTCTGCAAGAACAACTCTTTCCACTGAATCGTGCTTTAAAATTTCTTTTACGGCACCACCATCGCCACCACCTACTATTAAAACGCTTTTAGGATTTTTGTGAGTAAAAAGCGGAACATGCACTATCATCTCGTGATATACAAACTCATCTTTCTCTGTCGTTTGCAAAATTCCATCAAGAATCAATACTCTACCATAAAATTCAGACTCTATTACGTCTAACTTTTGATATTGGGTATTTTCAGAATTCAATGTTCTATTTACTTTTAATGAATAACCTATAGAATCGTTGTGATGTTCAGTAAACCATAGTTCCATTTTTCATTCCTCCTAAATCATTTTTTAAATAATTCTTCTATATCGACATATAGAATGTCTTCTAATCTTTCAAAATGATTTTTAATATAAAAATCATCAAATTTAGAATGTTTTATGCACGCTTTTTTGATTCCAAAATCATATACATTGTTTAAAGCAACTTTTAAAAGCATTGTTCCATAGCCTTTCATCTGATATTCAGGTAAAACAGCGTGTCCTATTATATAAGCCATATCATCATACACTTTTATTGTTATAAAGCCAAAAGGCTTTTCATCTGTTGCTATCATATTAATACATTTGCTTAGATCTACTGAAAAAGACAATTTAAAATAATCAGCAATTTCTTTTATATATTTTAAATCTTCTTCTGATGCAAACTTAATTTTAAACATAAACCATCTCTTCCTATAATTTTTTTAAATATTCTACTTCATCTTTAGATAGATAACGCCATTGTCCAGTTTTTAAATTTCCAATATCTAAATTGCCTATTTTTACTCTTTTTAACTTTAAGACAGGATGTCCAATTAGCTCACACATCTTTCTGATTTGCCTGTTTCGTCCCTCATGGATGACTATTCTTACGGTAGAATTACCATTTGTGACTTTTAATATATCTATCTCGGCTTTGGCAGTTTTATAATTATAAATGTAAAGTCCGTTTCTAAACATATCCAACTTCATTTTGTCTGGCACACCTTTTATTTGCGCAATATATACCTTATTAATTTTATGCCTCGGGTGCATTAGTTTATTTGCCAAATCACCGTCATTCGTAAGCAAAAGCAGTCCTGAAGTGTCATAATCCAATCGACCAATTGGATATATCCTATCATCAATATTAACTAAGTCTATAACTGAAGGTCTGTCAAATTGATCTTTAACCGTCGTAATATATCCTACAGGTTTATTTAGCATGATGTATATATTTTTATTTACTTTTGTGACTACTTTACCGTTGTATTCAACAACGTCCTTATTTGAGTCAACTTTGACACCAAGCTCCCTTATAGTTTTACCATTAACTTTAACTTTTCCATCTAAAATCAACTGCTCACACTTTCTCCTGGAGGCAATTCCGCACTCAGCCAAGTATTTTTGCAATCTTTCCATAACGTTTCACACCCACATTTATTATACACCCAACACACCGCATATAATATAACATTTTTTGATACAAAAGACAATACTTTAGGCAAGCTTTAGACTTGCCTAAACCAATTTTTCATTATATATTCCCATAAGATTATCTCTTTCTATCTTTTCTCTAATCGCATCAGTATTTATAGTATACAACCCTAATGATTTCATTCTCTCAAAATATACCCCGCCTGCAAACGTATATCGATTTTTCAATCCTTCTTTTGTTTCTATACATTCATTTTCATATGCGATAAGGTCTCCAGATGCTAAATTTCTTGGCAATTCTAAAAGCGGCATTCCTAATGACAGCCTAACACTATTGTGCCCTGCCAGACATCCAGTAGTCATGGCTTCTGTATGTCCAGTAAAAAGCCCTGATTTTTCTCCCGCGCAAAGCAAATTGTCAAGACCTTTTACTTTCATTCCATTGTTCCTAGGAGCAATAGAGAGATATCTAATTGAATTGGCCTTTCCTCCAGAATATGGATCTTCATACCTGGCTCTTTCAAGTCCTGGAATTTTTCTTAATTTTTCTAAAGGGTAAAATGGTGTCATCAGCTTAGCATGGCCAGTATCAAGTAATATAACATTCTTTGCATATTCTGGAAGGGCATATTGTTGGCATACTTTTATATTTAGTTTATCCATGTTTACATCTTCTTCAGGAACTGGCAACACAACAACTCCTTCTTTATCAAGTTTCTCTCTGATTTCATCGCTTAATGAATCCTTATTCAACTTACAAGACCCACTAAAGGCACCATAAACTTCATCAGATCTCATTCCTAAAATATCCTCGACACCTGCTCGGTAACTTATGCTTATCCTTGGTCCAAAAGATGGACATCTTAGTATACACATTGAACAACCATTGCCGTATCTTAAACAATTTCCCATAGGCCCTGTTGAGCCGGTAGTCTCTATAAATACATCGCCATATTCAACTGATTCATCGTCTAAAACAATACCTTTGATTTTTGTCTTGTCTTCCATTATTACATCTGCCGCTCTAGATATAAATTTAATTTTAATCCCTTTATTTAATAGCATTTTTCTTATTTCAGGCTCAACCTTAGTTATATCGTACAGATTAGCGTGTTTATGACCTGGAAATTCAATATTTCTATGTCTTGCACACATATCAGTTATTTCAATTAATTCATATCCACCTAAATATTTTATTTCTTCTGCAGCAGTAAACCTGCCATTATTTCGCATTATTCCTCCTACTAAACCACAACCTAACAACATATCTGTTTTTTCAAGCAATACGACTTCAGCACCTGCTTTTTTTGCCGTAAGAGCTGCTGCACATCCTGCCCAACCACCGCCAATAACAACAACCTTAACCATGTAATACTCTCCTTTCAATTGTCTTTCTAACATCTAATTGAACTTTACATGACCTTATTTTTTGCCCATCAATTTGGACTTCACAACTGCCGCAAATACCTTCTCCACAGCATATTGTATTATTGTTTGATACAGCAAAATAAGCTTTGCTATCAAGTAAATCTAAATAATTTAAAATATTTAGATGTTGTTCATCAGAACCTCCACTGTAAATTAATTTAATATCCTTGTCTGCAATTGCATTTTTTAAAACATCTTGCCCATCGTTACTTAAAAGATCTGTCGTAATTATCTTTAAATTAAAGTTATTAATATACTGCCAAATAAAAAACTCTTCAACTTTACCCTTATCAATTATAACAGTTATTTCATTGTTGTTATTGTATAACTTGTTTATGATTATTGCTCCAGGTGCTTGTGCTATACCCCTTAATATTACAAGGCATTTTGAATTTCTAGTACCTTTTATATATTTGTGTCCAAACAATCCATTCCAATATGGGCCTCTCAAAAATACATGTTTACCGCATGAATTGATTAAATTTGTCTTAGGGCCGTTAATTTGCACAGCAATCTTTATAATTCCACTTATTTCATCAGCGTACATTATAGACATTGGTGCGTCGAAAAAAGAAGGACTTGACTCATCTCTTAAGAACACATAAGATCCAGGTTCATTTAAGTCTCTTGCCATTTTATTAGATACAGATAGCGTCAATATTATTAAATTTTTATTTATATTTTGTTTATCAATTATATCTGCCACAATAGTTTCCCTTTTTGCTTTTGCTTTTCTTTTTGACCAAATAAAATCTTGATATACACATACGCCATTCCAATTGCAATCGCAAAATTCTTTCCCTTGCAATTGAGAACAAACAATACATTCGTTTAATTCTGCTAAATAGCAAGGACAGTAATCACTACCAATGTCAATACATTCAAGCCTGTGATTGATCATTTAACCATCTCCTAAAGAAATTTTACATATTTATGTTATTCTCAAATAAAAAAAAAGTTACAAAAAACTCCTGGTACATACCAGGAGTTTAATATTGAAATATGTCAATCCAATTCTTTATGATGGTTTTAAAATTAAACTCGTAATCCCTTTTGTCAATGTTTTTGCCTGCAACAACATCGATAGTCGCAATCTGATTATCATTCAATTTTACAATAGCTACACCCATCTTTTCTCCAATTCCTATTGGTGCTTTTACAGATTTAGGTAGGCTATAATCAATTTTAACGTTTATCTCCTCATCTTTTGAAATTGGCAATATAAAATCACTATTATACACAAGCGGCAGATATTTTTCCTTGCCACTAACAACACTTATGGTCTTTATCATCTGACCTTTCGAAATGATCTTAATTGGAGTATAATTTGCAAAAGAGTAATCTAAAATTTTTTGTGTGTCTTCCCACATTGGACCGCTGTTTAATACTACAGATATTAGCCTTTGACCATTTCTCGATGCCGAAGCTACTAAACATCTGCCAGCCTTATTAGTAAACCCTGTTTTTACTCCATCAGCTCCTTCATATTGCCAAAGCATCTTATTTTTATTTCGCAAATACCTATCGTATTCTTTTCCGTCCCAAGGAATCGTCTTTTCTTTTGTTGATACTATTTCAGCGAATTTATTGTAATTATTAAAAGCGTATCTTGTAATTAAAGCTAAATCATAAGCAGTTGTATAATGGTTGTCTATTCCGATATCAAGGCCTGAAGGTGTAACAAAATTTGTATTATATGCTCCAATTTCTTTAGCTTTTTTATTCATAAGCTCGACAAACTTATCAACACTGCCACTTATATGTTCTGCAATTGCGGTTGCAGCATCATTCCCTGAGTTTAACATCAAACCGTACAATAAATTTATCATTGAAATTTTTTCTCCAGGCGAAAGCCATATTGAAGATCCACCTACACTTGCAGCTTTTTTGCTGACAGTTACAATATCATTTAAATTGCCGTATTCTAAAGCCAACAACAATGTCATGATTTTGGTTGTACTTGCCATAGGAAGTTTTTCACTTATATTTTTTTCAAAAAGAATTCTGCCAGATTTCTGATCCATTACAATTGCAGCTTTTGCAGCAATCTGAGGAGGTTTTAAATTCTCAGCTTCTATGTTTGTAGGGGTCATAAGGAAAGTAAAAATAAGCACTAATACAAGTATTTTCTTCATTACTGTCCTCCTTGAAAGTTAATACCTCACATTATGACCCGCTTGTTACCTAATAAATCAATCTATGTTATTTGTTACAGTTATTGGAGTTGATTTTTTATAAGTCTTGTTTTTATTAAAAACATTTTGAAGCTCCTCCATTAACTTAGGTGCCAAATCAATTATTCTTTCAACCATCGCATTTTGATTTACTGGCAAAAGTCTTATCTGTCCTTGCCCTACAACCATAAATGCAACTGGCTGCAAAGAAACGCCTGCACCACTGCCACCGCCAAATGGCATGTTTGATTGTCCATTATTTTGATTTTGTTCTTTGTCTTTATTTTGCGTCATCTGAAACTCTCCACCACCAGCAGCAAAACCAAACGTTACCCTTGAAATTGGAATGATCACTGTTCCGTCTGGAGCTTCTACCGCATCCCCAACGATTGTATTTACATCTATCATTTCCTTAAGACTTTCCATAGTCGTCTTCATTAATCCTTCAATAGGATGATCGCTCATCCAAAATCACCTCCGTTTAAAATTTTTTAAGAATTTAATACCATTAACTATAATATTACCATATCTAAAATCTAATATGCAATCAAAGTCGCTTTTTAAAATATTTTCTCCAAAATGAGGGTTTATAGATATAGAAGGCTTAGTTAAAAATTTTATGCTGCAATAGACAGGAACAATTAGCGTATAAATTGCAAAATTAATAATTCCATATGCAATGGATGTAAAAGCTGCATCAGTAAATCCCTCATCTACATTTAATCTTAATTTTTTAATTACTATAGATTTTTTAATGCTTTGACTCATTTCATGAATCATAATCTTATTTGAATTAAATAAATCTATTATTCTATGTACATCATGTAAACTTAGCATTTTTCTCTTTTCTGATTTTTTTGGGAATTTTAAAAAAAAGGCTTTATGCACTTCATACTTTATTACCGGTCTATTGTCTTTTAGAGTAAAATTAACAATATCAACGACTACATTCATCAATCTAATTCCCAATATTTTTAATGACAATTCTGCTCTA
This sequence comes from Thermoanaerobacterium thermosulfurigenes, assembly GCF_051201035.1. NCBI lineage: Bacteria > Bacillati > Bacillota > Clostridia > Thermoanaerobacterales > Thermoanaerobacteraceae > Thermoanaerobacterium > Thermoanaerobacterium thermosulfurigenes. Next base: position 94,128 of record NZ_JBPODR010000007.1, on the reverse strand, counting down.
TCATTTTTATCAATTCTTTTATAATTAACGTTTAGGCTGGCAATTTTAGCGAATCGAACAATATATATGTATATATTTAAAATAAAATTTACACCATAATTGTCATAGTGCACTTTAAAAGTCATAGGGTAAATAAAAATAAATATTACTACAAGCAAAATTAATAATATATAAAGAGAAAACATCAATTCACCTTCTCAAATATATTGTTTTCAATAATAAAAATAAAATACTAAGTAATATCGTCTAATGGAGGCAAGTCTTTTAAAGAAGGCAAATTAAAGTACTTCAGAAATTCATCAGTTGTAGAATAAAGTATTGCACGGCCTGGAGCATTTATTCTACCATCTTCTTTAATTAAATTAAATTCTAATAAGGTATTAATTGCTTTCTCGCACTTTACACCTCTTATTTTTTCTATGTCGATTCTTGTAATAGGCTGGTTATAAGCGATTATAGACAAAACTTCTAATGCGGCTTGGGATAATCCTTGCTTTATATCAAGTCCTAATGCCTTTTTTATATATTCTGCATATACTTCATTTGAAGACATCACAATTGAATCATTTATCATCAAGACTTTTACTCCTCTATTTTCTCTTTCATAATCGCTTTTTAATCTATTAAAAGATTCAATAACTTCTTTTGTAGATATATTCAATACATCACTTAAAGTTTTTATCTTTACAGGTCTGCCAGCCGCAAATAGTATAGACTCTATTATGCAATCTATATCCATTATTTCACCTCTTTAGACTTTTTATAATTATGTCTCCAAATGCATTTTTTTGCTCAGCCGCAACTTTATTTAACTTAATCAATTCCAAAAGTGCTACAAACGAAACAATTTTTTCTATCTTTCGTAAATTCTTTAAGAAATCGCCAAATTTAATCACAGGAGTAACTATTAGTTTCTTTAATATCTCCTTTATTTTGTCATCGATTGTAATTTGATCTTTTGCATATTTAATTGGCATAACATTGTCGCTGGACTTTTGAAGAATCTTCACATAAGCTTTTTTTAAGTCGATGGCCGAATAATTAAGGCAAAGCGATTTATCAACATATTTTATTTCAGGCTCGTCTCTAAAAAATTTAGTACCTAATGTATTTAAGTCTTTCAGTCTATTTGCAACACTTTTATATTTTTTATACTCAATCAACTTTTCCACCAATTCTTCTCGAGGATCTGCATCAGCCATTGTCATTTGCTGTCCTTCGACATTTTGCTTTGGTAAAAGCATACTTGACTTTATCTCAAGCAATGTAGCAGCCATTAAAATAAACTCTGTTGCAATATCCAAGTCCATTTCTTGCATAGCTTTTAAATATTCCATGTATTGGTCAAAAACAGATGCAATCGGTATATCTTTTATATCTATTTCGTTTTTTTCTATAAGATGAAATAAAAGATCAAAAGGTCCTTCAAAAGATTCTATTTTAATGTTGTACATTATCCCACTCCAAACGGAAACAAAATTATTTTAGAAATCAGTTTATCTAACCCCATCATTAGCGGAGTCATAAATAAATTAATTATTCCTGTAAATAGAAGCAAAAGCAAAGCAATTTGTCCATATTGTTCATATTGCGAATAAATATATGCTTCTTTCTGAGGAAGAATGCTCCACAAAACCTTTGAACCATCTAATGGTGGAATAGGAATTATATTAAACACAGCAAAAACCAAATTGTATTGATAGAGTATAGTCAAAAAAAGTCCTAATACAGGAATGTTTCCAAAATAAAACAACAGAATTCGCGTTATTATGGCCAAAAAAACGTTAGAAAGTGGTCCAGCCAATGCCACATATAAAACGCCTTTTTTTCTGTCTTTAAAATAATACGGATTTATCGGTACTGGCTTAGCCCACCCAAAGTATATAATAAACAGCATAATTAGCCCTAAAGGATCTATGTGGGCCAGTGGATTTAATGTAAGTCTCCCGCTTTGCCTAGGCGTAGGATCGCCTAATTTATCTGCTACATATCCATGACTAAACTCATGAAAACTCATTGCGATTATCAATGCCGGAATTCTAATTAAATAGCTTAATAATGCATTCAAATCTTTTCACCTCTTTTAACTTTTTCTACATAATGTAATAGAGTTTTAATCTCATCTTCTCGATCTTTTATCTTGCCTAAAATTTTGTCCATCAATATTTTATCTAAAATTTCTTTGTAAATTGGCGACGGTTGAAGTCCTAATCTTTTTATGTCGTCACCATTTATTTCTAATCTTTTTAATTTTGCCAAATCATAATATTTTTCAATGGCTTGTTTTATATTTAAGTCTTCCATAGCATGTACTGCAGATATTGCTTCTATTCTCTTATCTTTTAATGTATTGAAAATAGATACATTTTCATTTAAGTTAGACATATTCATTTTTATATTGAGAATATCAGATAATCCACTTAAATATTCACGTTTTAAATTGTATTTTCTAATTAAACAATCAGCATCTTCGTTTGTAGCATTATAGAAAAGCAACAAAAATCTATACAATAATGTATTGCCTTTTTCAAGACTTGTATTCAAATTTGTTGTATTAATCTTTATACCACAAAATAATTCCTTATCAAGCTGGTAATACTTCATTAACTTTACTATAGGTTCAGGATTCTTCTCTTTTAATATCAAATAAATTTCATTCAAAATTCTATCGGTGGATACATTAAAAATATCACCATCAGATATAGACTTCCTTAACAACCATTCAGTATGTTGTTCTATTTTAAAACCTAATCTTCCACTGTATCTTATTGCCCTAAAAATCCTCGTTGGATCGTCAACAAAACTTTTATCATGTACGACTCTAATTAATTTATTTTTTATGTCGTCTGCACCGTTATATATATCAATGATTTGATTTGTTTTTACATCTAATGCCAGCATATTTATCGTGAAATCTCTTCTTTTAATATCATCAGCAAGACTGGCTCGTTGGACGACTGGCAACATTCCGGGGCGTTCATAATGTTCTTTTCTTGCAGATACAATATCTAACTCAAAATCTCTGGTTTTTATTTTAGCAGTTTCAAATTTGTCATGTACCTCTATATCACCATTTAAAATTTCATTGAGCATAAAAGCAAATTTTATTCCATCGCCTTCTACCGTAATATCAATGTCATCACTTTCTAAATTTAACAATTTGTCTCTTACGTATCCTCCTACAATATACGCATTTACCCCAATTTTCTCCGACATATCTTTTAAAATTAAAAGTATATCTCTATCTATAAGAACTCCCTCTTTCTCACTAATATGCTTTAATTATTATATCATATTTGTACAAAAAAATAAGCATAATCCCATGAATTATGCTTTTCTATAAATATCATTTTTTAGTACGTGGATTAAATATTATAGAAAACAAATAACCAAAAAAAATTGCTGCAGCAATACCACCTGCTGTTGCCGTCAGTCCACCTGTAAAAGCACCAGTGATACCATCTTTTTTTACTGCTTTGATTGTACCTTGTGCTAAAGAATTGCCAAAGCCAAGAAGCGGAACAGTTGCACCAGCACCTCCGAAATCTATTATTTTCTTGTATATTCCTATACCACCTAATATAGCTCCTACTGTAACATACAAAACTAAAATTCTTGCGGGTGTAAGCTTTGTTTTGTCCATTAATATTTGAGCAATCACACAAATTATTCCACCTACAAGAAAAGCACGTAAATAATCCAATTGTATCAACCTCCTCTACGTGTAATTTGAAATTGTAACTGCATGAGCTATACCTGGTATTGACTCACCTTGTTGTGTGCTTGTCGGCGATAGCAAAGCCCCTGTAGCTATAAATAAAACCCTATTGTAAATTCCGCTTTTTATCTGCTGAAGCAACCAACCATTTAAAACTACTGCAGAGCACCCTGCTCCACTTCCCCCCGAATGCACATCTTGTGATTCATCGTATATTTCTATTCCACAATCTTTATATTTATCTTCAATATTCATACCCTCTTTATTAAGCAACTCTATCAGGATGCTTTTCCCAACTCTTGCCATGTCTCCAGTTATTATTAAATCATAATCGTTTATTGTAAAACCTGTATCATTAAAATGTGTCAAAATTGTATCTGCTGCAGCAGGCGCCATAGCAGCACCCATATTGTTTGCATCTTTCATTCCTAAATCAACAACTTTTCCTGTTGTAACGTGCGTTATATATGGACCTGTGCCATTGGATGACAACAATGATGAACCTGATCCTGTCACCGTCCACTGAGATGTAAATGGCCTTTGGACACCTTGCTCTAATGGAAATCTGTATTGTCTTTCAGCAGTAGAAAAATGACTAGATGTTGTAACAATAATATAATCTGCAAATCCTCCATCTATTAACATAGAAGCTATTGACAATCCTTCAGCCATTGTAGAACAAGCTCCATATAATCCAAATGTAGGTACATTAAATTGTCTAGCAGCAAAACTAGAAGTAATTATTTGATTTAAAAGATCTCCACCTATCAAATAATCAATGTCTGAAATATTTAAACTTGCTTTTTTAAGGGCTAAATTTACAGAGTCTTGAAACATTTTGCATTCAGCTTTTTCCCAGCTTTTTTCACCGTAAGTATCATCAGTCAAAATCATATCAAAATAATCTTTTAAAGGTCCTTGTCCTTCTTTTGGTCCAACTATTGTGCCAGATGATATAATAGAAGGTGGATTTGCAAATTTAACGGTTTGCGATCCCATTTTTTTTATTGCCATAGTAATCACCCTTTTAGAAAATAGTATATAAGCCCTACGATAATAGAGGTACCAACTCCGTAAACTATAACTGGACCTGCTATGTTAAACATTCTGGAAGCCACTCCAAAAACAAATCCTTCTCTTTTAAATTCCATAGCTGGTGAAACAATAGAATTAGCAAAACCAGTTATAGGCACAACAGAACCAGCTCCTGCAAATCGTCCAATGTCATCGTAAATACCAATTCCAGTTAAAAATGAGCCTAAAAAAACCATTATGATTGCAACTGGTGTTCCGGCTTGTTCGGCAGTCATTCCTCGATTAATAAACAAATTTAAAAAAAATTGGCCAACATCACATATTAATCCACCTACCACAAAAGCCCATAAAACATTTTTTAAAAGAGTAGGCTTCGGCTCATATTTCTGTGCAATATCCTTGTATTCTTGTTGTTTCTTTATATCCTTTTCCATTTTAATGCCTCCATAAAATCGATATATAGTGGGCACCTATTATGGTTGCCCACTTTTTATCTATCTACTCTAAATGCTATTTGAATATTTGCTTTGTATTCAACAATTTTACCGTCTTTTACGTTAGCAGTTTGATTTAATACTTCTATTCCCGATATATTGTTTACAGTTTTTGCTGCTTCTGCTACCGCGTTTTGTATAGCATCGTCCCAACTTTTAGTAGAATCTCCGACGACATTTAAAATTTTAACTACAGCCATTTTAACTCCTCCTTTAAATAAACAAGTACAGCACTATCAGGTATTTTTTTAGTGCTATATTTTAAAAAGTAAATGACAGATAAAGTAAATATAATTATTGAGAAAATTATAATAAGCTTTCTCATTTGTAACACCTCGATACAGTAATATTATGTGACAATATGTTTTTTTCATACAAAAAGAAGTGCAAATAACTTTACACTTCTTGTAACTGTTCTTTTAGTTTTTTTAAAACTTTCTTTTCAATTCTTGATACTTGCACTTGTGATATGCCTAAGATTTTCGATACCTCTGTCTGTGTCATATCTTTAAAATACCGCAAAACGATTATCTGTCTTTCACGAGAATTTAAGTTTTTTAAAACCATTCTTAAAGCCAACTTATCTTCAATTTCATATTCTTGTTCATCGATTCCTATCTTTTCTATCAAAAGTAAATTATCATCTTCATTGTGCTGAGAATTATCATATAGATATTCAGCAGTGGCAGTAGATTCAAACGCCATCGCAACTTCTTCTGCTGAAACATCAAGCTTTGATGCAATTTCTTGAATTGTCGGTTCTCTATTTAATTCCTTTTCCAATTTGTCTTTCATAAAATAGGCTTTATTTGACAATTCTTTTAATGATCGGCTAACTTTAATAAGTCCATCATCTCTCAAAAACCTTTTTATCTCACCTATTATGATTGGTACTGCATACGTGGATAATTTCACATTATAGGATTCATCAAACTTATTAATGGCTTTTACAAATCCTATACACCCAATCTGATAAAGATCTTCTGCCTCATATCCTCTGTAAGAAAATTTCTTCACTATACTCCAAATAAGGCCGCTATTTTCTTTCAGCAACTTCTCCATTGAAGACTTGTCATTATTTTTAGATTTTCTTATAAGTTCATTTACATCTTCATTCCTTTCATTATCTTTATCAATCATAGCAGCACCTCATTTACCTGAATTGATGTATTTGGTCATTCTAACCTTAGTACCTTTTCCTTTTTCAGATTCAACAACCAATTCATCCATAAAAGTCTGCATAACAGTAAAGCCCATTCCTGATCTATCTTCATCAGGTTTTGTAGTATATAAAGGTTCCATCGCTTTTTCAATGTCCTCTATTCCAACACCATTGTCAATAACTTCGACTGTTAACTTGTTCCCTTCTATCTCTGCTTTTAACATTATATAATCAATTTTACCTTCATAACCGTGAATTATAGAATTTGTAACAGCTTCAGATACTGCTGTCTTGATATCTGCTATTTCCTCTACAGTTGGATCTAATTGAGCTGCAAAAGCAGCAATAACGGTCCGTGCAAAAGACTCATTTTGAGACTTGCTTAAAAATTTCAATTCCATTTTATTTGAATAACTCATTTATATCCCCCTTTGCATGTTTTTAATGGCTTCTTCTATTGTATCATAGCAATTTATTATCCTTAAAATTCCTGACAACTCAATGACTTTTAAAAGTTGAGAATTAGCACCTACAATTGCCAATTTACCATCATTATCTTTAGCCATTTTATACCTTCCAAGAATCATTCCAATGCCGGAACTATCCATAAAATTCAATTTTTCAAAATCCAAAATAATATTTTTAAATCCTTTCTGGTATTCCGTATTTATAGCATCTTTAAAAAGATCCGATGTATGATGATCCAATTCCCCTTTTATCTTTACTATTAAGGTGTCATTTTTTTCTACAAATTTTATTCCCATATTCATCCCTCCATAATATATTATTCTACATCATAGCTCAATTTCCTCCTTATTTGTAATTTTTTTCTATAAAAATTTTTAAAAAAATACTAAAAGCTTATAAGCTTTTAGTATTTTTTACCCACGATTTATAGATTTTTTCAAAAGTATTTATTAAATTTGTTCTTTTAACACTTTTATCAGCTATTAACGATACTGTCTTTATAAGATTATTTCCGTCGTATATTTTCACTGTTCCTATTTCTGAACCTGCTTTCACAGGTGCATCAACATATTTATTTAAGCTTACTATTTGCTTTATATTCTTAGATTCACCTTTTTTCAATAAAATATATTCATCATTTTGGGAAATAGCATTTACGTAATCTTGTTGGCCTTTTAAAACTTTTATATTACCATATACTTTGCCTGCTTCAACAACTTTTTTTGTTTCAAAATTAGCAAAACCATAATCTAATAATTTTGAAGCTTCTTTGAAACGAGTAGCGGAATCTGGTGCTCCGAATACCACTGCTATAAACCTTGTATCGCCTCTTTTGGCAGTCGCAGATAAACAGTACAATGCTTCTGAAGTAGATCCTGTTTTTATTCCATCTGCGCCTTGATAATTCCAGAGAAGCTTATTAGTATTAGCCAAGCTGAATTTACCATTTCTAACAGAATCAATTTTATCAGTTAAATATTTAAATACATTTTTATGTTTAACAAGTTCTCTGGATATTAGCGCCATATCATAAACCGAGGTATAGTGTCCATCTTCAGGTAACCCCGAAGCATTCTTAAAATTTGTATTTTTGGCACCTAGTTCTTTGGCTCTTTTGTTCATTTCTTCTACAAATTTTTCTTCACTACCTGAAATATATTCAGCCAACGCGACTGAAGCATCATTTGCAGAATTCATTGCGACAGATTTCAACAGATCATCTACAGTCATTTCTTCGCCAACCTCTAAATAAATTTGTGTACCACCCATATCATAAGCATGTTCGCTTGTCACAACTTTGTCAGTAGTCTTAATTTTACCAGAATCCAATGCTTCAATAACTAAAAGCATGGTCATTACTTTCGTAACACTGGCAGGAGGTAGCTCTTCATGGCTATTTTTTTCATATAGAACTTTACCTGTATTAGCGTCCATAAGAATTGCAGATTTTGACTTGAGATTAAAATTATCAGCATATGCAAAATTTTCTAATAGCACTGAACATATAAGCACAAATATCAATGTAAATAATAATGTTTTTTTCAACATTTTATCCCTCCTCTTAAAATTATTTTTTCTAATGGAGGGATTATTATTCCTAAATTTTTAAGCTCTTGGATGCGATCTTTTGTACACTTCTTTTATTTTCGATTTTGAAATTAATGAAATCAAATCACCTTGATTAAAAGATTTGTATCCAAGAATTTCCTGTACACTTCTTATATCAGCTCCATTTTCCAACATGTGCTTTGCAAAAGATTTTCTCAATATACTTGGTGTTATGTCAAATCCTGGATTTACTATATTAGTGTATTCTTTAATGATTTTCCAACATCCCTGGCGAGTTAACGGTTCACCTCTCAAATTTAAAAACAGGAATTCATCCTGATCTATTTTTCTTCTTACAGAGATGTAGTTTTGAAGCGCATTTAAAGCTGAATCCCCAATTGGTATAAATCTTTCTTTTGAGCTTTTGCAATAAATATAACCATAATTGAGATTGACGTCTTTTATATGCAGAGATATCAGCTCTGACACTTTGAGGCCGGTTGCATACAAGACCTCCAATATCGCTTTATCTCTCAATCCTTTTTCACTATTCTCAAATTCATGAGATAAAAGCTTGTCAACCTGTTCCACTGATAATGTTAGAGGAACCTTTTTCTCTATTTTTGGTGCATCTAAAGTATACGCTGGTTCTTTATCAATAAACTTGTTCATAAATAAGTATTGATAAAAAGATTTTATGGATGATAAATGACGAGAAATAGTTGATTGTGACATATTTTTATGTTTTAAAAAATTTAAATAGCTAATAATTGTTATTTTATTAACATCATAATATTCGATATTGTTTTCCTTTAAGTACCCTATAAACTGCGTTATATCTCTTTTATAAGATTCAACCGTATTATCGCTTAGCTTTTTCTCATTTTTCAAAAAGTCAATAAAAGCTTGTACAATGCTTCCCATCTGCATTACCCCTATTATTTTAGTTATATCTTTATATTCAACATATTTTTTATTTTTCCTTCTTGCTTATTGTATAATATTTTTTAAAAAATAAAGTATTTTAGGTGTAAGATATGCTTCAAATACCCCGCTAAGTATCATCAGCGAAAATGCAAAATAAACCAATAAAGTATATGTTACAAATTGAGAAAATAAATCATTAATATTGAATCTTCGGTTTTTTAATATATACATCGAAAAATTGATAGCCGTTGCTGAAATAAAAAATAATGAAATTAAAGCAAGAATATTCTGAGGCAATATAGCAACCAACGTAAAGAGAATTCCTTTGTATTTCAATTGGTTTATCAGAAAACCAACTGAAAAACCTAATAAAAATCCTCTTATGCCAATAACAATAAATATAAATGGAATTCCAATAATTGTTGCTCCAAGAAGCCACAATACAAACGTCGTTTCAAAATTATTTAAAACAGATTGTTTAAATATTTCAATTGGAACTATTTTCATCTGGCTAATTATTACGTAAAAATTTTTAATGTATTTCATCATATTTTCTTTTTGTACATCATTTAATGTATTTATTGTAAAAGAACCAGATGCTATACCAATCATAAATGACATTAAAATTATTATATATAATATCGAATTGTCTCGAATGTGTTTAGATGTCTTTTCTTTTAAATATTTCAAGGCAACGTCCTCCTCCTGCCTCAAATTATATTTTAATTTATGCCATGGAGAAAGACATTATGACTGCCTCAAATTATTTTCCCGTAGATACCGCCGCCTCCTGTTTCAATTTTTAGATTGCCATATCTTGCATCTAAAATATTTTTTGCTATTTTTTCGCCAACTGAATTTTTTAATTGTTCAAAAGGCGCTTCATGTGTGACGTATATTTCGCTTCCAACTTCTCTCATAAGCTTCCTAATTGTTTTTGGACCGATGCCAGGCAAAAATTCCAATGGAATCTGATATACATATTCAGCTCTAAATGGCGGGTGTAGCATCTCTTGATCTTTTATCTCATATATTCTGTCTAAAACCCCAAATACTATGTTCTTGCTATTGCAATAAGCACACTTATGCGCTGGCGGATCTACATTAGCAACTTTATTGCAATCAAGACAAAATGTTCTATGATATTTGCCTAATGCAGGATTTAGTCCATAATTTCTTATGACTCCTTTCATGGATTTTAATGCAGCTTTTAAGCTTGTAAAATCAGGTTTAGGCAAATCAAATACGTTAAATTCTCTACCAATTTTTTGTAGCGAATGAGCATCAGAATTGCTTAAAAAAGTTTTGCCTCTTAATTCACTTATCATATCTGCCAAAAAAGTATCAGAGCTTAATCCAAGTTCTACCGCATTGACATTTTCAAAATATTCATTAAATATATAATTTAACCTATCTGCAGTATTTCCATAATAACTTTTATATGGCGTAAATATGTGAGCAGGTACAACAAATCCATCTAAGTCTTCTACAATCTTCAATATTTCCACGCTATTTAAGCTGCATCTTTGTGTACTTAAATTTACATTATTAACATGTTTAGATAAGGCTTCAGAAAACTTCCTCATGGATTTTATATCTTTCAAAAAACACAATAAGTGTGGTGAACCGCGCAATTCACCACCCACCTCTATCTCACTTACTAACAGCAATAATACCTTTTGCTTAAATAAAATTCCTCCACCTTCAAGTTCTTCATACAATCCATATTCAGTTTTAAGCAGTTGCTCTATTTCATCTAAAATTTCTGGAGCAGCACAATCAACAATTCCTACAATATCTATGCCTTTCTCAATACATTTATTTAATATATTTTCGACTGTTAGATTTGGTGAAGCGGTGATCTTAACAGGTCTGCCATTCCTCGTCCTTCCTATGTGAACGTGTAAATCTACATTATAGTACATCTTAAACCCCTTTTCACCTTATATAATACAATAACGCAATAAGTGTTTTTGCATCTTCAATCAATCCTTTTTGCATCATATCCCTTATCTCATCGACTGTATACTCATGAACGTTCAAAAATTCATCTGGATCTGTATTTGATGTGCCTTTTTCTAAATCGTCCGCAAAAAATAAATGTAAAATTTCTGTAGAAAAACCAGGAGATGGATAAAATGTAAACAAGTGTTTAAGCTCTTTCGCTATATACCCTGTTTCCTCCATTAGCTCTCTTTTTGCACACTCTATAGGCTCCTCTCCCACATTTAATTTTCCTGCAGGTATCTCCAATAGCATCTTCTCTGCAGGTTTTCTGTACTGTTCAACCATGACTATTTTTCCGCTTTTGTTTATTGCTAATATTGAAACACCACCATTGTGTTCAACAATTTCTCTTGTTGTTATCTTTCCGTTTGGCAAAACAACATCATCTACTCTCAAGTTTATTATCTTGCCAGAAAATATGATATTTGAATTCTTTGTTACTTCGGTTAGCTCCATTTTATACAATCCTTTCTGATTAGTATATTTTTTACTTAACTTGCATAAGATAACATCAAAGGAGATGAGTATAATGATTATATACGAAAACAAAATTTATTTTAAGGGTAAATTTTGTGAACTCTTAAAGCTTTTAAATGAACTTTCTTCTAAGTACAAAACGTTTTATGAGTTAATCAACAATCAAAAGATCCGAACAATAAACTGCTGCAGCAATACAAGCATCAAAAAATTCGCTTTCTTCATCAAGTCCTCTTCCCATAGTAGTGAATTTAATATCTTTTACATTGTGCAATAGCTTTCTATATTTTTCAACATCAACAAAGTATTTATTCATTTTATCAAATGCGTTATTTCCCAATTGCTTTTTGAGAAGCATCTCTTTCTCATGTTTCAGTTTTGGGACTACAATAGTGCATGTACTATTTACAAGTTCTGCTACTGTAACAGTATGATGGCTTATACCGTTGTGTCTTTCTCTTGCATCATTAAAACTAATTCTAGGTATCAATATAGGATTGCCCTTTATTTTGTTTATTGCATCTATAATTGAAGCTTGATCTATGCCTGAAAATCCGTATTTTGTTCCTGTCCCAACTATGCCTGGTCCCATAGCCACAATTGCGATATCGCTTTTGGCTACTTCCTTTGCACATATCAATGCCGAATAAATATTAACAGACTCAAAATCCCCTCCAAAAGCATGTCCAATAGTAATTGTGGTATCGATAAAATTATTCTCTTTTAGATAATGGACAGTATTGCTGAAAGATATAGGAAGACAAGCAGAATCAGTCATTATATATGAAATTTTAACCGATGGTTTTAATTTCTTTAGCATTATTGCAGTAGGAGCCAACATGCTGTGGAGTTCAGCTACTATCACAGGCATGCTGTTCAACCCTTTAAAATTATTAAAAATATCATGGTATGGACTATCTAGTTCTTCTACCGAAAGCACATTAATTTGCATAGGAGAATAGCGCATTTTCATTATATGCCCTATGTTCTTATATTCAAATGAATCATATCTTGTATTCAATATGACAAAGTCATATCCACCCGTACCCAATTGCAAGTTTTTAGCCGTTTGATTTACATAAACCACATCATCCACGTTTATTATACCTGTAATTTTATTATAATTTACCGCCTTTGAAACAATTCCTTCTATGTCAATTTCTACAAAGCATATATCGGCCTTTTCTGATATAATCTTTTTTACAATCCCTTTTTTAATTGAAATCACAACTAATCACGTCCTCTGCCAATCATGTCTAAATAATTCAAAAACTTATTTTTTTCTATTATTTTAGACAATGAATATTTTTCAGTAATAATATGAATTAAAATTAAAAATGCCAAAATAATTAACTTTATATTAAAATTAAACAACAAAACACTTGATATTCCTAACGTAAGACCAAGAATATTAGAACCAGTATCACCTAACATAATTTTTGCTTTTAAATCCAGTGGCACAAAAGCAATTACAGCACCCAAAACAATCAGTAAGATTAAAAAGTTTCCAGTACCTGCTAACAAGAAAATTATGGCTATAAAAAAGAACGCTTTGCAAGCTCTTCCAGGTCTTAAATCAAGCAAATTCAAAAAATTAGTAAATAAAGATATCAATATTGTGTTGACTATTATATCAACTAATCTATTGCTGATATTTATGCTTATATAAAACGATACTATAACGCCTATTACCGCTTTTAAACCTCCTGTTGTCAATTTCATGTTCAGAAGTGATTTAATATGACCTTTTAATCCTCTGACACTTCTATCACCTAATATATCATCGATTAAACCTACATAAGACATCAATATAATGGAAACCAAAAAAATCGGTGTCATTTCATCAGAAATCCCAAGAAACTTGGAAACAATCGCTGCAATAAAAATAGTTGGAACAAAAGCTATTCCACCACATACTGGAATCAAAACATTTTTATAATTAGGCTTTAGGCACACATCTTTGTCTAATATCTGAATTATAAATTTTTGAATTACTATCATCAACAAAAAAGATATGATAAAAATCATTAATGATGACACTTTATCACCGGTCCTTAAATATCGCTTTTATTAATAAAACTTTAAGTATATCCAAAAACTGTCTACCTCTATGAATAAAACCTTTAATATCTCTTAATGTAACAGAGTGAGTCATATCAACATCTACTTCTTTAATCTTATATCCTAAATTAAATATGTCGATTGTCATACCAACTTCTATACCATAACCACCATAAATTTTTTTTATTTTGTCAAGCACTTCCTTTTTAAAAACCCTTTGACCAGAGAGTGTAGAATCAAAATCATGACCAGTAAGCAGTTTTACACCGTATTTTGCTAATTTCTTTACAAGTCCAAAACCTGATTTAACATTGACTTTAGGAAATCTGGCTACAGTAACATCGGCATCATTATTTAAAACAGGTTTTATTAATTTAATTACCTCTCGAGAAGTCAAACCTACATCTGCGTCAATAAAAGCAATAACATCATTTTTAACGTATTTCAAGCCTTCTTTTAAGGCTCTTCCTTTACCAGAATTATTTTTTAGGTTCACCAATTTTGCTCCTGCTTTTTTAGCTTTATCTGCTGTGTCATCTGTAGAGCCATCATTTATAACAATGATCTCATCAATTTCCTCTATATTCTCCATACCTTTTATTGTATCAACGATTCTCTTGCCTTCATTGTATGCCGGTATTAAAACACTTACAGCCATCATTTCACCTCGTTTGAATTTGCCTTATTTTGATTTTGATTCTGTTGGTATTCTATAAAAGAATCGGGCATAATCGATGTATCTCCAGCTTTTATTCCATAATTGCCATCTTTGCCTTGCATCACCATTATCAAGGAAGTTTGTCCTATAATCGTATCTATGTTATCAACGGTTGACAAGTGTTGTTTTCTATACGCATCCATATAAGAATACTTTACATCGCTTTGTTCAACTCCGACAATCGGCACATTTAAAATTTTCGATTGCCTTATTATTGGGATATCTACTATATTTAAATTGTTATTTTTAAGATTGCTGCCACCTGCTAAAACGATAAAATCTGTATTTCCAGGTGTACCAGTAAAATCAATGTACCCCTTATCTTTTAAATAAGTTATCAATTCTCCATCTTGCCCAGTAACAAGAACCTCAGTCAGTTTTTCAGATAAAGATTCAATGAGATGATTGCTATCAATATTGCCATATTTAGACAAATTAGTTATTAAATCGTCTTTCTCTGACTGATCTAAATTATTCAAATCATCTTTAAATATTGTAACAGATGATATTGTTGCACCTGCTTTCATCAAAGCATTTCTTAAACCTGGATAGATAAAATCATTGTTTGTTTCAATTATTGCAACTTTTACACCATTTAAGCGTCCTTTTACAAGCTCAGGAAAAACAATTTTCCCGTATTGGTTCATATAGTCAAGTTGCTTATTTAAACTTTGTACATTGTCCTTTAAATTAGAATTTTCAGTTTGGATATCTTTAAATTTTTGCTCTAGCTGATTTATTATTGTTTCTTGCTGTTCAGAAAAAACTTTTTGTCCATCCAGCATGAAGCCTATAAATATGCCAATTCCCAATGCCATAAAAATTGCTGCTATCGTCAATACATAATATCTAATATTTACGTTCATAGATCTCCTCCTAAAATCCTATTAAAAGCCTTATCCTTAGCTGCAAAAGTTTTAAAAGCTGTTGCATAGGTGGTGAAAAATAAGCTATTACACTAAGTGGAACCATTGCAGCAAATATAATACTAAAAACATATGAAAGCCTAAAATTTTCCCTGTATAGTTTATTAACACCTTTAGCATCAATAAGCTTAGATCCAATCTTTAATCTTACAAGAAATGTGCTGGACATTCCCTTCCTTCCTTTTTCTAGAAAATCAATCATACTGGAATGAGTACCAACAGCTACTATTAAATCTGCGCCTTTTTCATATGCTAGAAGCATAGCAATGTCTTCGCTTGTACCTGGCGCTTTAAATATATATGCATCAAGTCCTAATGATTTAACTCTCTCTAACCCAGGAGACTTGCCATTTGGATAGGCATGAACTACTATCTCTTTTGCTTTTTTCAAAGCCTTATCGCTTACGCTATCCATGTCTCCAATTATGATATCAGGTGTTAAACCAAATTCAAGTATTGCATCTGCACCACCATCTACTCCTATCAATATAGGCTTCACATCTGTTATATACTGCCTAATAGTATATAAGTCTTCCTTGTAGTCTTTTCCTCTTACAACAACCAATGCTTGTCTATCCTTAAGCTTTGTCTTCACATCAGGTATTTCAATATCACCCAAAATAAATGACTTTTCTTTTTTAGCATATTCAAGTGTATTCTCAATGAATTTATCCAACTCTACTTCCAGATTTTCCTTACATTCTTCCATTTTGTAATTAATGACATCGTGTGTAAGCAATTTTCCTCTTTTTATCAATTTGCCATCTTTATATATTTCATTATCGATTATAGTAATCTTATCATTCTCTTTAAGCAAATCAAATATATCTTCGCCAACTTCATCTATAATAGGGATACCAGCTTTATCAATAATAGATGGGCCTAAATTAGGATACCTACCGCTTATCGATTTATTAGCATTTATCACAGCCAAAATCTTCTTTTCTATCAAAGATTCGGCACCAATCTCATCGATATCAACATGATCTATCACAGCGATTTCTCCGGGGCCTATGCGCTTTGCAAGATTTTTCGTCCTTTTGTCCATTTTAACTGTACCAGTAATTTGCATGGTAAAACCTCCATACATCTTTTCTTTGTTTATTATAGCACAATTTTCTACAAGGTAAAACAAAAAATACGGTGAGCTATTCACCGCATTTTTTAATTCGCCTTTAAACTTAATCTTAACTTGTCAGCAATAAGCGCGATAAACTCTGAATTGGTGTCAAAATTTTCAGAAAAATCGCTAATTTATCAAACACTTAATTGTGATCTTAACCACATAATACCTTCTATTAGTTGCTTTTTTAAATTAATATCATCATAACTCTTTTTATGTATAATGTCAATGTTTTTTAAAAATTTTTTTTTAATAAAATGTAAATTTTAAAGGTGAGAGAAAATAATCTCACCTTTAAATTATTTGATTATTGTATGCTAACGCCATTCGTGGTAATTTCTTCAATGCATCGATAACATCATTACCATTAGTAACATTTGGAAATTCGAGTTTGCTGATATTATAATGATAATGATGTGTTGTATTATTCGTAGTATTCTGCACAGGAATTGGCACGCTTGATGTAGAAGCATTAAACGTTACTGCCATATCAGTTGACAAACCTTTCACTGCACTAATTAAGACGGATTTATTCCTATTTATGCCATCGGCTAAACCTGCCATAAAATCAGGCATCCACGTTTCATAGTTACGTAATTCGCCGATGTCTGGTCTTGAAAAATGCAAATAACTTGCAATTGTATGTGCAATACTTTTAACTTCATTTAAAACCGCATAAGCAGCATTTCTTATGCCACTCGCTAAACCATTGATGAAATCCATACCCCATCTAATTGCTTGAGAAGGCAATGAGCGAATATAATCTATAGCAGAATTCAAACCATTCACAATAGCATTTCTGATATTTCCTATCGTGCTAATTATACCGTTTTTCATCATTTCAAACATTTGAACGCCTAAATGATACAATGTTGAAGGTAAACTTCTAATCCAATCAATTATAGCATTCCACGCATTAATAACACCATTTTTAATATTATTCATGACGCTGATGATTGCTGTCATCAAACTATTCCATGCATTTAAAACTGTTGTTTTGATTATATTGACAATATTTTCAATCGATGTTTTTAAATTATTCCATGTGTTTACAACTGTTGTCTTAATTTCGTTAACTATATTAGATACTGTCGATTTCAATTCATTCCATCTCTGTATCTCATATTGAACAATTTCATTGACGACATTTGATAAAGCATTTTTGAGTTCATTCCATTTATCAGATATATATTTTCCTACTTCTTGTGCTATTTTCTTGACTTCATCCCAATGCGTGATGAGTAGTATAATACCTGCTATAATAGCAGTTACCGCTATCATCCAAGGATTTGCCATCATCGTTGTAAATACAACTTTCAATACGTTACCTAAACCCAATGCTGCGGTTTTCATCACGTTAAATCCGCTAACCAATGCTTGTCCGAGCGTTGATATGCCACCTTTTAAAGCATCAAATGTTAATTGTGCACCCACTTTTAATTGTACCAGATTAGGCGTTATTTTCTCAACTATTCCTGCTACTCCGCCCAACTTCCCAAATGCTTCTGATATACCGCCTACTGCTTTTGCTACGCCTGATCCAACTTCCATAAATTTACTTATTGTCGATAAAATTGGACCAAGTCCCGCCAATACGCCTGCTAAAATTAGAATAAATTTTTGCGTTTCAGGTGATAATTTTGCAAACCAGTTGATAACATTAACTAAAGAATTTGCTAACGATGTTATAGTTGGTACTAATTTATTGATTGCATTAAATAACTGATTTCCAAGTGGCTCTAATGCTAAAGTTAATTTATTCTTTAGTAATTCAAATTTTTCTGCAAAATCTTCTGTATCTTCTGCGGCTTTATTGATAGTTTCAGGACTTGATTTTAAAGTATTTAAGAATGCATCCATATCAAGTTTTCCTTCTCTGACTGCTTTTGCAATTGCGACACCTGTTTTAGTACCGAAATTTTCTACTGCTATTTGTGTTGCTTGCATATCGTTTGGTGCTTTCTTTATTTTCTCGAATAATGTTGCAATAGCAGTATCAGCATCTTTTATGCCATTTTTCGCCATGTTTGCAATTGCTTTATTAAGTCCTGTAAATACCTGTTCAGTATTTACGCCTGCTTTTGATAATTGACCTATCAAAGCAGTTGCACTATCGAACGATAGACCCATATTTTCCAATACAGGTGCGGAATTTTGG
Organism: Thermoanaerobacterium thermosulfurigenes; assembly: GCF_051201035.1. Lineage (NCBI taxonomy): Bacteria > Bacillati > Bacillota > Clostridia > Thermoanaerobacterales > Thermoanaerobacteraceae > Thermoanaerobacterium > Thermoanaerobacterium thermosulfurigenes. Next base: position 75,306 of record NZ_JBPODR010000007.1, on the reverse strand, counting down.
AGTGTCGTTAATAAATCGTTAACGCTGATTCCTGTACTTTGCGATACTTTGAATACGAAATCAAGCGACGTACCATAATTTTTAGCATCTATTCCAAATGCTTCAAAAGCGTGTGATGTTTGCTCTATTGTACTTTGCAAATCAACACCTGTTTCGTGTGATAATAATATCATCTTTTCAGATAATTCTTGCAATGGCTTGCCTGTAAGACCCAGTCGTGTATTCAAATTACTTATTGCCGTACTTGCTTCATCCATTGAAGTAGGTACGCTTCCATAAACTGCTTCAAAATCTTTTTGCAAATCATCTAACGCTTTTCCTGTTGCACCTGTAGCAATTCTAATCTTATCATTTGCATCATCAAACGACATACCAAGTTTGACTAAACCAGTCACTGCGCCCGCTATCGGTAACGTAATATATTCAGACATAGATTTGCCTACTTTTCCTAAACTTTCGCCCATGTCCTTCATTTTCTTTGATACATTTTCCATTTTCTCACTAAAGTTTAACCAAATATTATTTTGTTTTTGAATTGCGTCGTTTGTTTCTTTTAATTGATTTTCCATTTTTGCTAATTCAGCACGTGCATTATTCAATTTAATTACTAAATTCTGCGTTGCAGTTGCATCTTCGCCTTTGTCTTGCACGCTTTTTTGATATGCTTGTGTAAGTGTTTCTATTTTTTGTTTCTGCAAATCGATTTGTTGAGATAACCCATCATATTTAACCTTCAAAGCATCCAATCCCTTTTGGTTATCGCTAAATTGAGCCAACTGTGCTTTCATATCAGATTGAACAACACGCAACGACCTCGAAATATTGGAAATTCCTTGCTGAAATCCTGTAGAGTCCATCGAAATTTTGACCGATAAATTACCCAATTCTTCTGCCATCTATTTCACCTCTTTTAAAAGATAAGGTCGGTTAAAACGACCTCATCATAGTTAATAAAAGTAAAAAAAATAAAAACTATAAAATAGTATTATCAATCGTTGTTTTATTCTGCTTTTCTTCTTTATTTGCTTTATATGAAATTATGTCTAAATACCAAAAAATATCCATCTCATCTATGTCTTGCATATTCCAACCATTCTCAAAGAGTGATAAATATAATTCTTTTATAAAATCGAGCGGAGATATTCTTTCATCTCCGCCTGTTACTTTTTTTTCGGCATTTTATCTAATTTAGCGTTTAATGTTCCTGTTAATGAATTCATACACGCTGTCAAAGTTGGTACTAACTCATTAGCATCAAGATTATCATATACATCATCAATAGTGAATTGATTGTTAAACAATTCGACAATGAAATTTACAAGTTTATCCAAATCATCAACCTTCATGGCGTTAAAGTCGATTTCTTCTGTAAGTTGAATAGCATTTCTTAAACTTCTCGCTTTCACGTTTTGCATAACATAAGTTCTATCTCCCAGTTTTAATTCCATAAATTTACCTCCAATTCAATTTTTTTATAATTTAAAAGGCACTCAATTAAGAGTGCCCAATTGCTACGTTGTTGGTTTATACACTGCTGTGAACCAACCAGCATCTCCGCCTGTGTATCCCTCATCTTCATCGGCTGAATACTTCCACAGATGGTCGGAATATCTCGCATAAAATGTTCCTTTCAAAGCAGGATTAGCAAATTTTACTTTGTCCTGCATTGTTGAATAACTTTCTTCTATGTCTTGAAATTTTCCTTTTAATAACCACACATAGCGATATTTACCATTTGACTTCATCGACTTAAAGCCAATTGCGACGTATGGTGCAATATCTTTGCTATTATAATTTATTATACCTTTAGTTGTGTCGAATTGATGCCCTAGCAAATCTGCTTGCACTTGAAGTGGTACATCTGTCAAATCGAGTTCAACGTCTATTTCTGCTAAATTAGAAAATGAAGTAATTGCTGTATTATCAGCGTATAAAATGTCAGTATTGATTTTAGGCGTTATTTTTATATCTGTTACAGGTGCTATTGGTTTTACTGCATCATACGTTAGAGGATTTTCACTCGTTAATTTTGCGTAAACTAAATTTTCTACTCCAATTATTGAAGAATTTTCTATTGTTGCCATATTAAACATCTCCTTTTTTATTTTTAGAATTCTTTTACAAAGCGTATTGCTTTATGATATATTTTTGTATCGCTTTCGTACAAATCAGCACTTGAAGTTCTTCTATATCCTGCCAATATCATAGTTTTCATGAGTTCATAGACGATATTTGTATAATTTTCTTTACTCCAAACGTCGATTTGAATATAATACCCTGTTAATACTTCTTGATTATCTGCGTATAATTCGCCTTGCTCGTTATAGACAAAATAAGTAATAGCAGGATATTGTCCTGATATGTTATTCATAAATGATATTCTACCGTTCACAAGATTGACAAGTGTTTGATTAGATTGGAGAGTTATTAGAATTTCATTACTAATATTTGTAATCATTCTTGTAGCCCTTCTTTCAGTGTCTTTGCAATTTCTTCTTGTACTGCTTCAATGTTTTCCTCATACGCAGGTTGAAGAAATGGTCTTGCTTGCATTTTCGATGTGCCCCATTCTACAAACTTTGCTCTCCAACTCAACTCTTTGTCAACGCCAACTTCAATGTATTTAACGTCATCTTTTGTCTTGACGTTTGATACATCAATGTGATCTCGAATATGTTCCTCGTTATATTTTGATACGTGTACTTTCTGTTTTGCACTTTCTTTGATTATTTCTCCTGCATTTTTTAATGCTTGATTTTCAAGACGTGATACGTTAATTCCTTTTTGTTCCAAATTTTTAAGTATTTCATCAAGCCCTGTTATCTCGCTATTATCCATTTGTAATCACCTCACAAACGAGGTCTATATATTGATGTTGATTATTAAAATCGATAATTGATTTAATATCATAAATTTGATTATTGTATTGCACTTTCATATCATTAGTGATGCCTTTTCTATATCTGATAGTAAACTTAACATCATTTTCTGCTTGTATAGCGGCTGCTTGATAGTATTCTTTTCCTTGCGTTGGCGTTACTTTTGCCCAGCAATCGGCAAATACAACTGTTTCTTGTTTTTGAAATCCATCACTGTCAGTTGTGACTGTTGTTTTTAAAATTTGAATTTTATTTTTCAAATCTCCTGCTTGCATAGTATCACCTCTTAATAGCAATATTTCAATTGCATTATCATAGATGATACTATATCACGTATTTTTTCACTTGTGTTGCTTGTCGTCAATTCTCTATTCTCGTACCAATCAGATACAAGAATAGCAATAATTAATTTTGCTAATTCTACTTGATTTGTATTTGTTTCATCGATAACTACACCCGCATTTTCCAAGTAGGTTAATGCATTGTTTATTAATAGTTGAATAATGTCATCTTCTTCAGTATAGCCATCATCGATGCGTAAATACTTTTTGATTAAATTAATATCAACTGTCATATTTTATCCCCTCCAAATTATATAAAAGAGGGGATAAACCCCTCTAATTTATCAATTAAAGTTCGACGTAGAAGCATGCTCTTGCGTCTGCTGCTTGTATATCGAATCTTTCTATTACTCTTATGAGCGTTTGATTATAAGCAAAACCTGCTTCAGTTGATGTCGCAATTGCAATCTGTTGTCTGTCAAAGAATTTCGCTAAAGCAAACAAATTAACAACGTAAAATGGTATCTTACCACTTGTTACAGGTGTTACGACATCGTTGCCAAGCGCAACTACTTCAGCACCTTTGAATGTCTTTGCACCCTGATTTGCTATTGAATCGCTCATAAGTGGTCTACCCATGCTGTCAGTCAATTCGTCGAGATAGTCATAACCATCGACGTTTGTCAATATGATAGTTTGTGGTCTCAAAGCGGGTACTATGCTATTTAATATCTTTATAAGTCCTTTATAATCGCTTGCTGTCTTTGTTACTGCATTTGCTTTTACTATATTGACTATTTGTTCGTTCTCTGTATTTACTGCACATTCTGCAAAATCTGGTGCTACAACTGCATTATAAAAATTTACACCTGCATCCGCTAAAACGCTATTATCGACTGGGATTATTTTGCCATAATCCTTGACTGCAAATTCAATTGGAATAGTAGTTATCATTTCGCTGACTAAAGCAGTATCAACTGCAAGATTCGCTAATTTTCTTGTTGTTGAACCCTGTGATATAGGCATTTTACCGCTATTTGACGAAACTGGTATTACATGAGCATATTTTTTGAGTGAAGGATAATTGCTCTGTAATACTTGTACTTGATTAACGAATTCTTGTGGCATAATTGCGCCTGAATTGCTAACATTAACACTTGCCCTCTCCTCTGGTGTCATGTCCTGCTTTAACAAATATTTTGATATTGCTCTAAATTCATCAACTTTAATTTCTTTCTTTTCCACAATATTCAACTTCCTTTCATCTATATTTTCTTTTTCAGAATTTTCTAATTCTTCTTGAATTTTGATTTTGTCTTGAAGTTTTCTTACTTCTTCCATCTTTGCGTTTGCTTCATCAACTTTGTTTTCATTGAGCAAACCTCTTACTTCCTCTTTCATCAAATTTAATTGTTGTTTCATCTCATCTGATATTTTCATAGATATTACCTCCTTGAATTTTTTGTTAATATTAATAAAACTTGTGTTTTACACAAGTTCTAATTCAATCTGTAATTTACGTTTTAATAATTCTTTTTCTTTTTGTTTTTCTATTTCTTCTTTCATATTTTGCGCTTTACGTTGCGCTAATACTGCTTCTGTTTGCGTATAAGCAGGATATGTAACTAAACTTACATCATATAGTTTAGCAATATCGAATACAGTACGTGTCATTACACCTGTTTTGTCGTCATATTGCCACTCATCGCCATTATCTGCTACAACAAAAGCGAATGAACATTGATTAATATTGCCTGCCTTCATATTCTCAATTAGGTCGTTAGCATAACTTGTATTTGAAGGTATAACTTCAAAGTACAAGCCAATATCGTCAACTTTTAATGTCAATGTTCCGCTTGTTGTTCTACCTAAAACTAAATTTTCATCGTGATTGATAAGTGCGACAACGTCTGACATATCAGTACTATCGAAACAATGTCTATCAAGTGTTTCAAAGAATCCCAAATCGACGCTTTGTTGATTGAATTTCGCAGCATATCCAACTATTTTTGTTTGTTGTGTAGTATCATCTACTTGTACTGCTCTTACTTCTGCATTGAGATGAAATGTTCTTGTTTCTTTATCGTTTATTGTTGCACTTCTTTTCAGTGTTGGCGGTTCTATGTTTGCATCTTTCAAGTGTTGTGCTACATGATTATATACACCTTGAATATCGTGTACGGGAATATTTGTGCCATTCATTGCACCGTTGAGGAATGCAATAGCATTTCTACAAGCAGTTATATTTGCTTCTTTTGCGTTTCCATCTGCATCAACCATGTGATGTATGAATTTCCATGCGCTTTTTGCATCGGGAAATCCGTCTTTATCGTTGTCTGGTGCGGTTTCATCATACCAAGCGTACGCTTTGAGAAAATTCTTAATATCATTTGATTTTAGATTTGCCTTCATAGCGTTTCCATCCCACGCCACATCGACAACATCTGTTTTCTCGTACGGTATTACTGCCATCGTCAATTACCTCCTTTCTGCTGTTGTTGAGCATTTATATCTTTAGGCATGTATGCCATACCTACGTTTTGAAGTGGTTGATAGTTGCCATTACAGATGAGGACATCTGACCCTTCTTTAAATGGCAATTCTTCCATTTGACGTGCTTCAGCAGGTGTTAGAAATCCATTTTGAATCGCTTGAGAATAAGCATCATAACGAGTTTTCAAATCACTTCTCAATATAGCGTCTACATTAAATTTAAAATACAATCCTGCTTGAATTTCCTGTTGAGTGAGTAATTTATACGTTAGTTCTTGTTCATACATGGTTAAAATTGGCATAAGCGTATCTCTATAGAATTGTTCTTCTTGCATTGATACGTTATTGAATGTTCCATTACTCAAATCATTTAACATGTGTAAAGGAATACCAAATGCTGCGGTAATTTGTTGTATTGTTAATTTATTAAGTTCAAAGAATTGAGCATCTGCCATATTGGTATTTATTGGCTGAAATGAAAATCCCAGTGGCACAGGCAATATTTTACCTGCGTTTTGAATTCCACTTGCCATGTTTTGGAATCTTTCTTGCATAAGTTTGATTTTATCGTCTGACAAATCACCTGTAAATTGAAGTAATCCTTTACTAAATAAGCCATTTTTAAAATAGTTATTCAAATATCTTTCGCTGGATTGAGCATTTTCGATAATGGTTAATAGATAATCTTTAATACTCATTCCAGTTATGCCATCTCTCGTTAATCCTTTGAAGTGTAATATCTCATTTTCTGTTAATTTATATTGTTGACCTACATTTGAGGTATATACATAATAAATAGCATTATCGTTGCCGATTATGCCTGCATTATCAATCCATATTGTCACTTTATTCATGTCAAGAGGATATAAAGCATTTATTTTTCCATTTGCTGGATTGGTATCTATATATACGATAGCATGTCCAAATTCGTTACGCCAATATTCCACAGTTTTCCAAAAATCAACTGCGGACATATATGGATTTGGACGTAATTTGAGTAGCGAATATAAGTAATGATTGGATAATTTCTGTATGCCTTGGTCTGTATCTTGATACAATTTCAAAGGCAATTTCGCTACAGTATCGCAGAGTATTCGCATACAAGTATAGTAAGTCGCTTCGTGGAGTTTATCAGGACTTATATCTGATGTATCAACCAATCCTAAGAATTGACTAATAAGCGGATCACTTAATGAATAATCTCTCTTTTCTTGATATGACCTTTTAAATATGCCCATTTAATCACCTCCTCGTGAAATATATACCCAAAGCGAGTAAAATTAACCCCAATACGTATATACCAATAATAATATTCAATAAAAAAGTGGCAATAACAATCAATGTTAAACCACTCAATATTAATATATCTTCGATATGATTTTTGATTTTCTTTTTCATATTTCACCTTCTCCCATTTCATTATGTCGTTAGACATAAAGGATATGTTTTGAAATCATCCCCTTACCAACCGAGTTTCTTTAAGTAATCTTCATTAACAAAATCATTTATATTAACGATATTCTTATCCAACATCGCCATTTTATGTGCATCAATGATTGCATCAATTGGGTCAATACGCTTCACTCTATAATCTTTATCTATTTTACACTCGCCAAAGGAATTAAAAGTTAATTTTGCATTTGCAATAGACCACGTCAATAGCCCATTTTTTCGATTATAGATGATATTTCCCGCATCGACCTCTAATTTAAAATCAATTGTTGCTTCATTTAAACTCTTTGCACTCTGCACAATTTCAACTGTATCTACTCCAAAACTTTCCAAGTCGTTGAGAAATGAACTTGCATTGTGTGGGTCATAACATATCATCTTGATTTTTAAGTCATATTTACTAATTAAATCCTTTAAATACGCTATAATATATTGATAATCTGTTTTTACACCCTGCAATGTTTCAGTTGCAGTGAGTAAACCTTCGTTTAGCCACACATCGTAAGGTGCTTTATCCGTCTTAATGTGTTCTTCAAGACGTCTCGCAGGAATAAATGAGTGTGAATGAATAAAATACTTTCTTTGACCGTCCAAATCAAGAGGAAATTCTAAAGCAATAGAGGTTAAATCACCACCTGATGACAAATCAAGCCCAACATAGCATTCTCTACCTCGCATATCTTCTAAATCAATATCACTACCGCATTGTTTCCAATTTTCTATGTTGATATAGCCATTTTCTGTACTCTTTACCCAGATATTTAAAGTTTTTGTCATAAAATTTCTTAATTCCTCTCCGCCCATTTCTTTTGCTACACTTGCTTTTGTCTTGATATTATCAATACCTTCTTGTGTAGAGCATACAAGCGGATTCGCTTTTATCCAATTTTTCTCATCCCAAATGTCATCATCTTTATCGAGTTGTGCTATATATACAAATTGCTTATCGTTTTCAAAGACACCTTCAAGTAAATTTACACAATAATCATATAATTCTTTGCAAGGTGAATTGATATTAAATCCTGCCGTTGTAATAACTGAAATTAAACTTTGAGGCAATTTAACTGTGCCATCCTCTAAAAGTTTATACATCTGATTATTAGGATGTTGGTGGTACTCATCGATAATCGCCACGTATGGTCTGAACCCATCTATCGTCTTTGTATCTCTTCCTAATGCTCTTATGATACTATGTGTAGGCAATACTTCTATTGTATTTTCGTATAGTTTAAGTTTATAAAATTGTCGCAAATCGCTATCAGCATTAATGAACTTAACAATTTCGTTTAACACTATCTTTGCTTGATCCGATTTTGTCGCCGCAGTGTAGATTTGACCATACTTATACCCATCAAACGTACTCGAATACAAAGCAATAACACCATTCAGCATTGATTTGCCATTTTGACGTGCTAATTGAATATATGAATTTCTAAATCGTCTATATCCACTATCTTTATGAACCCATCCGAACAATGAACCCAATATAAATGCTTGAAAATCGTATAATTTAAGCGGTTTTACTTCCATTCCTTCCGCAATTTTGAGTTTTTCTGCAAAATTTAACACACGATTTGCTTTTTCAAGGTCAAAAATGTAAGGAAATTCCTCTGTATTTTGCTTTTCAAGGTCTTTGAGGTGTCTTTGACATGCTAATTTAACGTATTTTCCCGCTATAATTTCGCCATTTAGCACTTTTTCTGCATATTCTGTGACTCTATCGTTCATTTAGACACCTCCTTTTTAACATTTATTGTAAAAATTCTTCAAATTTGTTGACTGGTCTGTCGTCTTTTGGCTTCTGAACTACAATTTTTGTTCTGTCAGTTATGCTCAAACCTAATTTTGAAGCACCATTTTGACATTGTTTGAATAATTTATCTTGTACATTTATCAATTTGAAGTATTTTTCACTTCCAATTTCTTCATTTTCTAATTCTTTTGATACAATTTCATAGTTTTTTTGAGCGATAACATATCTTGCAAGTGTTTCAGCATCTATATTTGAAAAAATTCCTATTTCTGCCAATTGATTTGCTAATGAAATATACTTTTCTTGCAAATCGTTAGGCAAAAATGAAGGAATTTCGATATTTTCAGCAATTGGTGCTTCTATTTGTGTGTTTTTACGTTCTTCAAGTTCTTTTTTGGTTAAATGTTTTTTTAACGTGTCTACATTTCGTCGTGTTTTCATATTGATACCCCCTAAAAAGTTGAAATTTGAGGTAAAAATTAACTTGATTTTGATTAAATTTACATTTTTTTACTGTTATAAAACCCTTTAAAAATCAATATAACGGGATTTTTTGCCGAAAAACAGCCCATCGCGCGACTCCAAATAAGCGGAAAAAGTAAATGATACACCCTAGGGGTATATTATATTAATTGTAATTTATTACCAATATCATTATTACCAATAATTTCCTTTAACATATCTTTCTCAACTTGCATATCAGCAAAGTATTCCATTATCTTTATATTCTTTTTTGTTTCTTTTAACCAATATCTGTAAAAACACTTGAGGAATATCTTTTCTTCAAGCGTCATCTTATCTACATTCCCACTTGTTCTATCTAAAATTTGATTTACAATCTCAATGTTTCTATCCATCTTTTATCACCTCTTTTCTTAAGCACTCATGAACGCTTGTATAAACAAACTCGCATTTATTCTACCTAACGTGTTGCTTGATATTTCTATTGTATGCCATCCGTTGGCACTAACTGGAATAGTAATATCTTGCTGATTATTATTAATACCTGACATAATTATATTTCCATCTAATTTAATCGTAACATTTGTTGGACTAGTACTTGTATAAATACCATAAATCATAGCATGACTATGTGATGGAATACTAACAGTATGCGTGTGGTCAAAATAGTGCACATGTTGTGGTACAGCATGACTGTGCATATTTGTTGAATGTGTATGAGGTCCGCTATTTGTTGTTGTTATTGTTGCACCAACTTGTCCATATCCAGTAGCATATTGAGTGCCATTTATAGTTACCGTGTGATTATGTCCACTAAATGTATAAGAATGGTTATGATCACCATCGCTATTAATTGTAACATATTCATCGCTTGTAGTAGTATCCATCCATCCCAATCCGCCATCTTGGGTATTTGCAACAGTAGTCATGTAACTACTTGGAGGTGTTGTTACACTTCCTCCGCCACCACTTGCTGCACCTTGTTCATATGCTCTAAACGGTTCTAATGAAATATTTAATTTGCATTTCCTTACGCTTATTGTTTCTGGAGGTAAATAAAATTTCATTTGCATTGGATGGCTACTGTCTAAATTATCAACTATGCTATCTTGCCACGTTTGTAATATTCCATCTTGGTCTAATATTGTTGCTGTTCCTGTGCTATTAACTATTTTAAGTCCATACTTTTGATTAGTTGTATCGTATTCTCCTAATTGTACTCTTGCTATTGAATTATTATCTTTAACTGTCAACAAATTACCACTTATATTAAATGTACCTGTATTATCAGTTATAATAAGGTTATTTCCTAATAATATTTTTCCAATCAATCTTTCAGCATACACACCAGTAGCATCTAATACTGTTTTAAACGTATTTCCTCCATCATTAGTAAAACCAATAACTCCATTAGTCATCCTTATATATTTATTTGGGTCAGTAGGATTTTTTATAGTAATGCCTCGTCCATCTATTGTAACTGAATTATTAACACCTGATTCAATCGCTCTTTTGGTTGTATCCCATACGTTGTTCAATATTGTAGTAACGTCATCAACTGTTGCTACTGTATCGTTCCATTTGTATTTATTCATATCAACTTGAGTTGAAGTCGATACTAATTTATACAGCGTTTTTAAAAATTTATCTTCGTCTGTTTTTATTTCTTTTGTATTTGATATTGTAATAGTTACTGTACCATCTTCATAATTGAAATCCATTTCTATTATTTGTGCTTGAACATTTATATTTAATCGTTCATATCTTATGTTTATAATATCTCCCAATACTAATTTATCCCAATTTCTTTGTTCTTCTACAATATCAAGGAAATTTACTATATCGACTTTTATGATTGGTATAGAAATTTTCAATTTTTCAAACAATTTTATAGCATCATTATACAATTGTTTCTCATCTGTATAGTTGTTGTCATTCCATATTTTTTCAATAACAAACTGATTTAATTCTTTTATTTCATCTGCTGTAAAATTATTTTCTAATTTCAAAGTATTTCTCAAATTATCTATTTGAGATTGAACGTTTTGAATATTCGTATTATCTTGATTTATTGTTGTTTGAGCAGTATTTAACTGATTCATTAAATTATTTCTTTGTACTATTAAACTACTTGCATCTTGACCTGTTGTTTGTGCCACATCTATTTGATCTAATATCGTATCAAGTTGTACTTGAATTTGATAATAATTTTCTTCATCGTTTGCTAATTGCGTTTGTAAACTATTTAATTGACTTAATAAATTTGTAAAAGTACCTTTATTATTATTAATCAAATCTTGATAATCTAATAAAGCATTACATAAAGCATCGCTCATGTAATAACTATGTTGTAATACATTTTTATTACTATCTCTTTCAAAAGGATACATAAAATAAGAATAATCTTCTATATAATCAGTTCCAGTTGGATTAACCCTTTGTATACTCAATCCATCTTTACCAAATACTTTTAAACGTGTAACCACACTTTCATCGTTATCCTCTTGATTTAACGATTTTAAATATTTTTTATATGATACTGTTAAACCACGATTAACACCAAAATTATCTGGGTTATAAAAGTTAATTACTCTATTTTCAGTATCAAATATAACCAATGCGCCAAATGTTTCTGCTATTTGAAATATAAAATTCAACACTGTAATGTTTGATACATCAAAACTTCTATATTTTAAATCAAAATTAGCATCTATATACCCAGTTGTCCACAATGTAGATGATAATACATCTGTTAATACTTGACTCGCTTTATAATTGTCGTTTTTGTACGCAAATATATTTTTATCATTTAACTCATATGCTAAACTAAAAGCGTGTACATTAATTACTTCTTTTTCATCATCTACACCTTTTACCACTTCATCGATGATAAACCATTCAGTAGAATTACCAATAATTAACTTTATTAAATATCTTTTTTGTATCATATCAAGATGTGGGTTAGTAACTAATTTACTCCTTATATCTACCTGTGTTGGTAAATCAAAAGTTAATTCATCTATATTGCCTAATTTGAATTTAGTATTGATATTATATGCCTCATTTAATTTAGCGATAATTGTTCTATTTGGTTTACATAAAAATAACTGCGGTCTTTGAGGTTTTAAAGTATAATCTATATCACCTAACATCGACTATTTCACCTTCTTTATTTTATCCATAATTTCCCAATACGCATCTGGATTTTCTCTTAATAACCCATGTAAATATTCATGTGCAGAATTTGATAATGTAATCAAATTATTTTCATTCAATCTTAAATCCCAATTCTGCTTTATCGGCACAATATGATGCACTACATCAGCAAATACAATTCTATTTTCAATAACAAGAGAATATAAACATAACCCATGATATTTCTGCATGATATATTTTTTCATTATCTGCCAATCATCGCTAACATAGAATTTCTGCTCTTTTATATCAGTTCTATTTTGTTTATATTCACGATGTCTTGCTTTTTGCTTTTCTTCATATTCTCTCTGATGTTCTTCGCAATACGTATGCCCAATTTCAACTAACTTATTACATCCCTGTTTAGCACATAGTTTTTTCATCATTGTTTATCATCTCTTTTTTGTTTGCATATCGTCATCGTCATCAGATTCACTAAAAATATCATTTCCATATCCAACTGCCGATAATATCATCTTTTGATTTTCTTTTAGTTCATCTAATTCTTTTTTAAGCCCTTTGTAAATTCTATACTCGAGATGATCCAATTCCTTTTGCATATCGTTCCAATAAATTAACCTAAATTCAATATTACTCTTTAATTTATTACTTATTTTTTCATTTTCAACTGCCACAACTTGCTTTTCTGTTTCTACTGCTTGTACTGCATTTTCTATTTCTGTTGCTTTCGCTACATTCGTTGCTTTCTCAACTTTCATTTGCTTATCCTCCTCATTTTTCTTTTTTCTACCACTTTTTTTAGTTTCTTTAACTTCTTCTGATTTTTCTAATTTTTCTTTTAATTTTTCTAACTGGCTCATGTTTTGTTCATTCATTTCCATATTCAACACTCCTTTATTTATTCTTTTTTCCCATGCGAAATTGATATAAAGGACAATCCTTTATTGGACATTTTTCAACTTCGCTATACTGATTATTACTGCACTGTAGACACTTTTTTCTAATTGCTTCCAGCGGTGTCATGACAAATCACCTTTGCTTTTTGTAGATATTCATTCAAAGCCCAAAAATATAAATCGATTTTTAGCATCTCATTTTCTTTTTTATTCTCATCTTCAATTTTTGCTAATCTACGCATAGCACGTATTATTCCTTTGTTTAACAGTTCGATGTTATCTGTAACTTCCATTTCAATCCATCCTTTCGTATTTACTGTTTGAATAAATATTTATTTATCCAGTAGTCCGCAACATCATTCATTTCAGCCAAAAATTGTGATGTAGCGATTAGGTATAATTTCAATTTTGCCATCTCTTGTGCGTAAGCAATTCTATCTTCTTCTCTCATGAGTTCCTCGCTTCCGCCTGATAAGATGTACATATCATCGAGATTTTTAATTACTTCTTCCACGCCCTCGAATATTTCATTTATTTCCATATTCATTCATCCTTTCAAATAAATTATGAGGGGATATTTTATCCCCTCACTCATCAAATTCGTTAAGCATTAATTGGACATGTCTTAACTTATCGATAAGAATTTCTTTTTCTTTTCTAAAATATTCAGTCAATTTAACCGCATCATTGCCTTCAATTTCTTCAAGATTTACTTGATTATGCTTATTTACATATTTTTCTAATATTTCATCAATTTTGCTTTCGATTTGCTTTAATTCTTCGATTGTATTCAATCAAATCATCCTTTCATTCGTTTTTAAATCAGTAGTTCTCAAAAATGAGATAAACAGAGTTACATTTTGTATCTCTCATTAACAAACTTATATTTTGTAAATTTGTTTATATAAACATAGCAACACAGGCGATGTAGCACTGCATTGCTACGTTTGTTTTAAAAAGCAATTCAGGGATAGATTTATCTATTTATCCCATAGCAGAAATACTCATCTGCATAGCCATTTTATCATTTTTAAAATCGGAGGAAGGGAGAATCGAACTCCGCTAAAATGGCAAAAGCACCATGAGTAAAGAAGATAGTTGTACTAGCGATATAATGGAAGCAAAGCATACTAACACTTTGCCCCATTTCATTTTGGCGTTAGCCAAATGAATATATGTTAATTATATCAGTTACTCTCAAAATTAGGGCTACTCAAATTGCTTGAAATATCAACGTTTTTGAGTATTTTTAGATATTTTTTCCGTCAGTAGTGTACGTTTTGACTACTCAAATTTTCATCAACACGTCTGTAGAAAATAGAATAAATTAAAAATTTATCTTAAATTTCTATTAACATAGAAAATTTATATCTGATATTTAAAAACCTTGATTTTTAGTTATTTCATCGATATTGAATTTTTAGTAAAGTGCCTCAAATATAGTAATATCAATGCTTTGAAGGCAATTCTTTAAAAAGTAAAAATGCAACATCTCTATATAGAGAAAATGGCGAGTTTACCTCTAACCCAGTATTCATGCGTATTTCGAGGATCGAGTTTTAAATGATATATATGAGATATAAGCATATATTTTGAAAAAATGGCGAGTTTAAATATTATGCTATTTCTCACTGCGATTTGAAATCAGTTTAAAAAATGCTTAAAGATAAATAACGATAATAAATATCTACAATGTCAATTGTAGAATTAGATATATAGAAAATCTATATATCCTATTTTTTCAATACGGACGTGAAGTTGCAATTTTCAGTACTAATCAGTACTGATCATTCCGATTAATACTGAAAGTACCAAAACAATAATCCGAATCTTTAAAAATTAACTAATGCTTTCAAGTATTTTTTTTATTATGTCATATGCACTTTCTTCAGTTTGTTTATTACCTTCTTTTTCTTCTTTTTTTCTTTCGTAATATTCTTCTTCAGTTTCCCATGGCAATATATCTTCATCGACTTGACAATCTTCTTCTTTTGTGTTATCATATTCATAGTCGAGATTCACTTCATTATTATTTGAAGTGATTTTTTCTTGTTCTATATCGTTATTTTTTTGACAATCGGTTAATACTTCTTTATTTATTTCAAAAGTATCATTATTATTTTCAAAATTATTTAATAATTCATTATCTTTATTATCTTTTAAACTACTTTCAATACGAGAAGAAAATATTGGAGTTGATACAGTTTCTACATCATCGAATCTTTCATCATATTCATCTTCATTTTCTTCTTCTTTTCCCATTTCAAAGTCACGATAGTGACTATATTCTTCATTATTACTATTTTTATGTTCAACATTATTAATAATACTATTTTCCCCTATGAATTGTTCATTATTATTTAACAATTCAGAAATGTAATTATCTTTAGAAGTATTATTACTCAAATTAAAATTAATTTTATTTTCCTGCAAATCAAAATTAACCAATTTTGATTTATTTTGATAAGAATTATTTATAAGATTGTTTATAAGATTATTATTAGTGTCGCTTTTTCTACTTTTCAGTGTTCCTTTTCCAACTTTTAAGTGTTCCTTTTCCAACTTTTCAGTGTTACTTTTCCAACTTTCACTAAATTTTACCAATTTAATTATGTTTGGTTTTTCAAATATAATATATTGATTTTTTCTTTTATTTACCATTTTCTTTTTAATATATCCATATTTTTCTAATTCATCTAATCCAGCCCAAATTAGTTTTCTGCTAACATCTAAATCTTTTTTTATTTCGGTTACGTAAAATTGCCAATAATTGGGTTTAGATAACATATAAAATAATATGCCTTTTGCGTTGAGTGATAATCTATCATCAAAAATAAATCCTTTGTCAAGTTGTGTAAAATTCTTAATTTTAGTAATTCTATATATATTTATGTCTTTATTTTCAACATTAATTTCAATATCTGGATTTTCTTTGATGATATATCTAACGTAATTTACTTGCTTAATCTTATCTCTTTCTTTTAATTTAATTAAATATCCTTTATTTTCCAATTCTTTTATTCCTGACTTGATAGCCCAAGTTTTATCACATGTTATGCTTTCTATTTCTTCGATTGAAAACTTATAATAGTCAGGCATTGACAAGAAATAAATCATCAAG
This sequence comes from Thermoanaerobacterium thermosulfurigenes, assembly GCF_051201035.1. Taxonomy (NCBI): domain Bacteria; kingdom Bacillati; phylum Bacillota; class Clostridia; order Thermoanaerobacterales; family Thermoanaerobacteraceae; genus Thermoanaerobacterium; species Thermoanaerobacterium thermosulfurigenes. The sequence continues at coordinate 58,813 of NZ_JBPODR010000007.1, read as the reverse complement.
CCCAACTCTTTTGGTTTTAAATGTTTTATCAAACCATTGTCAACTTGTGTAAAATTTTCTTTATTTTTGTTCGTTCTGTATATTGTTTTCATCGTTTTTTACCTCCTTAAAATTTAATTCAAATCCATAAGGCAGTTCGTAAACTGTAAAATCATAGCAATTAATATTACCTCTTTTTATTTTTTTACGTGTCAAATACTTATTCGATATTAATTCTTCTATCGCTTTATTGACTCTTTGTGGTGATATTTGCATATCTTTTGCCATTGTTGAAATGTAAAATTGCCAATTGTTGGATTTTGTGAGCATATAGAATAAAACACCTTTTGATAACAAAGATAGATTAGGGTCAAGTAATGAATAGTTATCGATATTTGTAAATTTATTTCCCATTTCCCACTTGATTTTGTCTTTCTCAAAAAATGAATTCCTAACTAATTCAATATCGTTTATATTATTATTACAATGTTTTTGGTAAAATTTAGGATTTGTTTTTTTTAATAAACTATGTAACATAGCAAATCCTGCTTCATCTGCATTAAGATATTTGAAAACATCTTTATTTATGCCTATATAGTCACCTTCTATATTATGATTAACCCTGTAAATCATCTAAACCATCTCCTTATTTTTTTCAAGGCACTTCATAATATGAATACCCTTTCAAATTTGTCGATAGCAAAACTATTGACAAAATCGAAATTTGGTGATAAACTTACATTGTGGTGTATTGTGCCTTTCGATTTCGTCGATAATATTCTATTATACCACATTTTTTGAAGTTGTCAAATCGTGGTATGGCGTCTATATTTGCCCTACAATTGAAGTTTAAAATTGAGGTAATATATTTAGTACCCCCTTTAAATAAACTTGCAATACAAGGCAAATATAGGCGTATTTTATATCAAAGATTAGGTTTGGTACTATATATAGTGTATTATTAATCATTTATACACTATATATAGTATTTATTTTTGAATAAAACTAAAATTTTATTAATCAATTTCTTTATCGAAATCTGCTATCATATTTAGTTTAATTTTTGCGCTCTTTTGATTGACTTTTACAATTTCAACTTTGAATTGAGTATCATAATAATCTTTAAGACAAGTATTAATATCGATATGCGTTTGATTCTGTGGTATACATCCCAGATATTCATCGTTTTGAAATAATCCCACGTATTCTATATCGTTTACATATTTTGGCATAAGAGTAACTATATCATTTTCTTTTATCGCTTTTGCAAATTCTTCACCTTTACAATTTACAACTGATGTTTCTATATTTATTCTCTCTTTGTTTTGTTTGATAACTTCATCGACGTGAATATCTATTTTCATTATTTCACTTTTGAATTTCTTGCCGAGCATTTCAATTATTTTGACGTTTTCTTCCAATTCTTCAAGTTCTTTTTTATCAATTGATTTAATTATGCGCTTTGTTTCTTCTTGTTTTTCTTCGAGTATTTTTAAAATTCCTTCTGATGCGACAAGCCACGGGAATAAATAACTTTTATTCGATTTTCTATCATCAATATAATTGACATAAATAGCAAACATCGCTAATGCTTTTTTGTCATCGCTTATTTTATCGAATTTTATTTGAGATAGATTAAAGAATCTGCTATATTCTTCATCTGATGCTTTCTTGAGATGTAGTTGTGCTATATTCTGCTTATATTTTATATAGAATTGCTTGACTTTAGCGTATAGTTCTTTGTGTTCTCTCATATATTCTCTGTTGATGATATATTCTGCTACTCTATTTGCGTCTGTGTATTCTTTTTTATCCCATACAAAATTCTTTTGTTCCCAGTTTTCGATATGTTTACAGAGAATATTCATCGTTGCTTTGTCTGCATATTTCATGATGTTGTAATTCTTACCATATTGATATTTCTGCAAAAAGTATGGCTTGTATTTATCAGCATATTTTCTCACGTCATCATCAATTTGAGGATGTATACCCGTTTTTGCTGAATCAATTTCAATGCCTTGATATATCCTTAATTTTGTGAGTTTGTCATCAAATTTATTGACGTTACCTTTCGCACTGCCTAATGTTGTCCAAAATGTCGCCATGTTTGTTATTTTGCCTATTTTATTATCAAGCGTTCTTAAATCGAATTGCAATATCGAATTATCGTTGATTGGCTCTGCTTTTGCAGTTGCTTTATCCTCGAGATTTACAATAATTGGATTGTTTTCAGTGATTACTGCATTAATTACCATTTTATTACTTGTATGGAAATAAGTGTCCCCGTCAAAGTCACTGCCCGAATGCTTTGCGGCGGTTAAATCAAAAGCATTTAAAACAAGTACATTATCATATCTCGATAGCCATTTTTGCGTCAAATCGTTGTTCACATACAAATCTTTCCCAATCTCGCTTGAATGAATGAGAGGACTTCTAAACGTTGCTCTATATCCTTCAAGTCCTACCGAATAAAATTCACCTTTGTTTAAGCACCCTTTAATTAGTAATCCTACTGCGTTTTCCAAATATGCAATCGGGTCTTGTACGATGAATGAATTGCGACCCTCGATGTATAATCTTCCTAACTTCATTTCATCAATAGTGCGTTGAAGTTGTTTTTTTATGAATGATTTGAAATATGGGTCTTTAAAAATCAATTCAGGATTCAATTGAAGTGCAGTATACATCTTACCTGCTAATATTTTGTTATTTATTTCTAATTCTGTTTCATCTTCGTTTTTACTACGTGATATAAGACCTAAAAATGCTAACGTATAATCGACATCGCCTTTATACACATTTTCGACTAATTCTTTTGTATAACTTGCTAAATCTATTACATCTTTACCACTCAATGCTAAACTTTGTAAATACTGATATGATGTTTTGCTATATTTTTCGGCTCTACTTGAAGGTATTACCCATTTTGCTATTCCGATTTTATCCATATTTAGTGGTGCGTAATATTTTTCTCTTAATTCTATGAATTCATTCCATGATGTGAAATATTTCCAAAACTTAAACATGCTTGTATTCCAAATCGCGTCTAATTCATCTATATTCCATGTTTTATCATATATATCGGTTATTGTAGATATACCTTTTTCTTTGTAAAACGCTTTAAAATCGAATTCATATGACATACCTTTGATTGATGGAAACATGCGTATCTGATACCCAACTGGTGTATATGGAATATCAAGCGATTTTGCTATTTTTTTACCCCATTTCGGATCATGTACTCCCATCCCATCCCAAAGCGTCGTTTCTACATCAAAATTGCCTTCTACGATTTGATTATCTTTAATTGTCTTGACATATTCATTTATCTTTGTTTTGTATTCGTCTATGATACAAACATTTCGAGGCACAACAGGCGAGAATAGACAAGTGCTAAACGATAAACCCCTGTATGCTTCATATTTGCTTATTACCGCTTTGTCTACGTGCTTACCGAGCATGATTAATTCTTCTAACTGCTCTTTAAGCGTTTCATCTACAAATGCAATCCTACCTGTTCTTGTCATTGCAGGTGATTTTCCTAAACGCTTATATTTAATTCCATTTATTTCAAATCCGTTTATATCAATATTTTTCAATTTTTCTTGTGTTTTCTCGCTATTGTCATTAATTACCAAATAAACTAATTCAGGAATAAAATTCTCATCATATTCGTTATATTCTTTATGCTTTATCGCTTGTATCAATTCAGTGATTAAATTTTCTCCGATTTGAATTTTATTATCGTTTACATCTTTTCCCAAATGATTAATACTAATCTGATAAATGCTATACATTCTTCTTTTCCTCATTTTTAATTCCTCCTCGAATTTTTTATATTTTTTTATTGACAAAACGAAATAATAATAATATAATATAATGGGATGGTTTATATTGCTTTAGTAGGCAATCTTATTTTTATTATATCATACTTTAAAAATTTGTCAAGTTTTCAAAATTAAATAAAAAAAAGATATAATTATAATTCATTATATCTTTTAAATTGCTATTTTCTTATCTTCACTAATAAAATTTTCTAAAAGATTAACTGCTTCTGTGTATTTAATATTTGTCTTAACTGTTTTTTCAGCAGGAATTTTATCAATTTTCCCTAAAAAATCATAATTATTTACACCTTTTTCGTCAGTTGGTATATGAAATGTAAAATTACAAAATTCAATTAATAATAAATAATTAATTTCGATTTCAATATTTGTTATATATTTTACTTTTATTCTATATTCATTCGCTAAATATTCATCATCAATGTAATTTTCTTCTTCATCATCGATAATACTATATAAATCAACTTCATTATCATTTTCATCAACATATATTTCTGTTTCGTAATAATATTCCCTTTCTTGGGTATGATATCCTTTTATTATTCCCCAATTTAAATCAAGTATTTTTTTAATTACTTTATCTTTTAAAGTATATAAATATTGTTCTCTATCTTTGCATCTCGCTGTAATTCCATAATTGCCCATATCGTAGTTTTTTTGTTTACTATCTCTTGATTTTTTTGCTGATTTATTTATAATGTATAATGATTCCGCTATATTTTGAGGTGTTATCTCTAATTCTCTTATTTTTTGTTTTTTTGTCTTAATAAAATTTTTAATGTAATTTTCATTTTTGATAATTTCATTTAAATCAAACACTGGATATTTAAATGTTTTTCCAAAATCATGAAAACTTTTCATTTTTTTCTCTTTGATTAAACCTTTTTGCCACAATTTTTTTATTTGATATGTACTGCATTTAAAATATTCTGCTATTGGTTCATAAGTTACAAGTTTTTCATTTTCTATCAATATTATTACCTCCTTAATTTTATTTTTATATGTTTATTATATCATAAAATCGAAATTTGTCAAATATTGACAAAGATAAATAATAGTAATGTCTTTTAAATACCCTACAATCGCAGTTTATTTTTGAGGATATATAATTATACCATCATCATTCAAAACTACGATTGTAGGTCAAATAAAGGCGTGTTTTTAATAAGCAATACTCAATCGCACTTCGTCTAATCTTGTTCTTGCTATGCTTATTATTTTTGAAGTATCGATGTTGATGAGATTCTCCGCTTCTCTCACTTCGTATTGGAAATCTCTGGATTTAATGAATTTTTCTTTTGGCAATTCGATAGAGAATCCTAAAACTTTCGATATTTCATCAAGTTTTATATTAGTTTTCAAGTATCCTTCTTTATCAATCCATATTTTGCTATTCAAATTATATTTTTTCATTATTTCGATAAAGTCATTCTCTGTATGATTTGATAGAATTGAATATAAATCGCTTAATTGCAATACGCTAATGAACCACTTTTTATGCACATCCCTAAATTTCTTTCGATAAAATCCTTTGTACGCAACATCAATCGCCCACAATATCATCTTTGCTTCATCGCTGAATTTGGAAATATCAAAATCATAATATGAAATAATTTCTAATAGTGTACTGCCTGCGTATTTGTCAAAGTAATTTGTCATAACAAAAGTATTATTGAGATTTGCTGAATTTTCATTATGATAACTTCCATTTCGTGTGTAATGATTTGACCAACACTTTAGATTTTTAAAGTCAATATCAACGCCAATAACTTGATTAATTGGCTCGTTTATTCTATATATTGAATTAAAATCAAAAAAGTAATTAATTTTGTACCCTTTTATTAATTCTAAAATTCTACATGATAAAAGAGAATCTATATCGTTTGATAGTATTAAATCATACTCTCTCATATCATTTACCCAATTTGGAAATAACTGTTTAGCGTATTTGTTCATCTGTGCGGTTTTAAGCATTTTTCTTTTTTGCTTTGAACCTTCCCGCCTTTCTTTCTCGTTTTTGTAGTTCTTTTTCTATATCTTTTGCTTGTTTTTTCCATTTGCGAATTTTATCCTCTAATGTCTGTGTTTTTGCCATATTCTCACCTCACATCAATATAATTTTGATATGCTTCGAGCATATCTGCTTTCAGTTCGAGATGCCCTTTCTCATACTTGCAAATGAGTGCTTCACTACAGTTTAGTGCTTGCGCAAGGTCTTTTAGTTTTATTTTTTTGCGTTTACGCTTAATGATATATTCTTCACGACTTGTTAGTTCCATAATTATCATCTCCTTTCTATTGATTCAAATTTTTGAAATAAAACGAGCATTTTATTCAATTTTTTGAATGATATATTCTTATTTTTTATTTCTTTATATTTTTATTTCTTTGTCTTTAACGTTTAAACACCTCCCTCTTAAGCGTTTTAATACCCCTATTTAATAATTTAATACCCAAACATTAGTTTTTATCTTATTATTTACATATATATCCATTTTATTTACAATACAAGGTTAAAATAGATATATATGTAAATAACAATGGCATGTTTTAATATTCTGATAATTCTATAAATAAAAAAAGAGCATAAGAAATAATGCTCTTGAAATAGCGAAATAAATTTAGTATAATTATATTTGGTGATGCAATAGTGCTTCGTAATAGCACTATCTCTGCTTAAATGATGCTTTAAGCAGTTGTTGCTCGAGCATATCAATGTCATAATTGCGTGTTGTACTGTTTCCCGCATACATGGCTTGATATGCTTTTTCTTTTGTGTTGTTATATTGCTTCCCATTTTGTGAAGTCACTTCATTTTCCTTTTTATTACCCTTTTTTGCGCTCGATAGAGTGCTAAAGAAATCAACAAGCATTTCATAGACGTTTGTTGTACCTGCTTTTGCACCCGATTTTATAGCGATATATCCTCTTTCTGCTAAACTGTGCAATCTGTGTAAAATTGTAACATAAGATAATTTAGCGTGTTTTGCTATAGTTTTTATGCTGACCCAGCATGTATTTTTATTATTAAACATATGCTTTTTCAGAAATATTAAAATACTTACATCAACAAAATCTAAATCATTGCATTCAAAAATTTCATTTAAAACAATATTAAACCCTTTATTTGCTTTACTCATTTGTTGTTCCCCCTTGTTTATTTTAAATATCTAAAACAATTATTATTGAATCAGTATCTGCTATTCTGTAGATGTCATCAACATCAACATCTTGAAGTATGTAGTATTTACCGCCTCTATATATGATGATGTTTTTACCTTCTAATCTGTTTAATTTGCGTTTAGGCAAATCAGTTAAAACTTTTAAAACTCTTTCATTATATTTCATTTGTTCTTTCCCCCATCATGCAACTTTATATTTTTTCTCAATCAATATATGTAAAATTCTTCCTATACTACTTTGCAGATCACGTCTATGTTCTGCAAGTATATCATCTAAACTGATATCGTATTTGCGAATTGTCTTTGTGACATTTGGTGTAACATAATCTACAAACAATTCAGTTAGCAATTGTTTTAATTCTTCATCTCTTGTTGCATTTCTCAAATCATCTGCGGTAATGTCTTGTCCTCTGCCATGTTGTAATTGGTAGTTCCTATAAGATAGCAAATCGAGTCCAAATCTATTTGGGTCACCGCTAAAAAACATCTTGATAAATTCTCTCTTTCTTTCCTCTGTGTTACAAACGATGCGATACAAGTCGTTTACTATTGTTCTTCTCATTCAAAATTCCTCCTCGTTTTTTAGGATACGCACATTGTGCGCCTCCTTTGTTAATGCTTTAAAGCATTTTTTAAAGTTTCTAACGCTTGTTGGTGGATTTCCCTGCTTTTCTCGTCTGTGTCTTGCGTTAACTGCCATTCGAGTGCTTGAATTTGTCTTTGTATTTTTTCACGATTTTCAGGAATAACAACTTTTAACATTTGTATCATCTCCATTTCTTTTTCATTTTTTCGAGAGGACTATATTTGTTATAGTTTTTTCTAATATCATCAACTGTTAAATCTAAATATGCTTTTTCTGTTGTTGTTACACTTGTATGCCCCAAAACTTTTGCTAACGTATATAAGTCCATTCCTTCCATCAAGCATCTTTTAGCAAAATTATTTCTAATCATGTGAGGATGTATATTTTCAATTCCTGCTTTTTTCGCTGCTTCTTTTAGATGATGTTCATATACGTTTAATTTGACAAAAGTACCTCTTAAACTACAAAACAAATATTCACTATCTACATATCTATCTTTGTATATGATCCATCTTTTAAGTTCGCTTCCCATTTCTGTTGAATAAAAAACAAATCTATCTTTTCTGCCTTTTGTATTTTCTGCTAAAAGATGAATTGTTCTATTTTTTAAGTCAATGTCATCAACTTTAATCGCTAAACATTCCCCTAATCGCATACCTGTATCGAATAGCAACTCTGTGATTATGTAATCTCTATATCCGACAAATTTTGTAGTATCAAAACACTTTAATATTTTAAAGAAATCATCATCTTCGATAAATTCAACTGCTTTACGTTCATATTTTAAATATTTGACTGGCTCTGTTATATCTTTTTTGATTATTCTTCGTTGTTTTAGCCAGTGAAAAAACACTTTAATGACACGAATGTAATTATTTATAGTTTGAGTATTTATTTTTTTGCCAAAATCCTTTCTTGCTTGTGGATTATTATTATCTTTTGAATTGTCATTAGTAACAACAGTATATTTACCTCTTGTTTGTAGAAATTTAATGTATTTCTGCAACATTTCAGTTTGGATATTTTTTATTTCAGTCACTTTAAAACTATCTTGAAGATACTTTGCAAAAAGTTTAAGCGTTTGTTCATATGCTTTTAATGTTTTTTTTGACAAATTTCTTAATTCACAATCTTGCATAAAATCTTCAATTTGCATTTCTATTTCAGTAAACATAAAAAATAAAAATACCTCCTATCTGTTTTTTGAACAAATAGAAGGTATTAATTAGTTAGATTAAATATTGTTTTCATCGAATTATTTTTTGTTTGTTGCTAATTTTTTTGTTTTGTTATGCTTCAATAAACGCCTTAACATGCTTTTATCTCTAATCTTAACTTGTCAGCAATAAGCGCGATAAACTCTGAATTGGTAGGTTTCCCCTTTTCATCGTTAATTGTATAGCCAAATAGATCATTTAAAACATCGACTTTACCTCTGCTCCACGCAACTTCAATCGCATGTCTTATAGCCCTTTCCACTCTACTGGGAGTAGTCTCATATTTTTCAGCTATCTTTGGATACAAAAGCTTCGTTACAGAATTCAAGTATTCAATATTGCTTATTACTAATGTTATAGCATCTCTTAAATACAAATATCCTTTTATATGCGCAGGTATTCCTACATCATGAATAACCTGTGTTATAAGAGTTTCTAAGTCGACAGATTTTTTGTCTCCGATTATAGGCATGACAGCCTTTGACACCACATCAGTCTGATACTCCATTATCTCTGTTATTCTCTTAGAAAGCAATTCTAAATCAAATGGTTTTAGAATGTAATAATCTGCACCAAGGTTTATTGCTCTTTGTGTAATTTTTTCCTGACCTACTGCCGATAAAATGATTATTTTAGGTCTTTTTTTCTTTAGTTCATTAACTTTTTCTAAAACCCCAATGCCATCCAAATATGGCATTATGATATCCAAGATTAAAAGATCTAAATCATTATCTTGAATAAGTTTAACTGCTTGATTGCCATCATTTGCAACACCTACAATTTCGATATTTTCTTTTGATGACAGGTAGTCAACCATTATACCGACAAATTCCTTATTATCATCACAAATTCCTAATTTAATTTTCTTTAACAACAAACGCCCCTCCTTATGCCATTTTATAAAAAATAAATCTACTTTATAATATTCTACATAAAATTAGAATTTCCTTCTTTTAACAATAAAAAAATTAGGGAAAAATGTAATCCCTAATTCTTAAACACATTTTCATCATGGTGTAAATTTTCCATTTCATTTATCATCCATTCAGCATATACTGCATATCCTTTAGTTGGGTCATTGACAAAAACATGCGTCACAGCGCCTATCAGCTTGCCATTTTGTATAATTGGACTTCCACTCATTCCTTGGACAATACCACCTGTTTTATCTAGCAATTCTTTATCGACAATTTTTATTATCATCCCTTTTTGATTTGGATTCTTTTGTTCCACTTTCTTTATTATCTGAATATCAAATTCCTTTACTCCCGTATTGTCTATTGTTGTAAGGATTTTTGCTGGTCCTTCAACAACTTGTGATTGATAACCTATCGGTATTGATTTTAAACTTATATCACTTGGATTAATTATCTTTCCATATATGCCATACTCCGTATTTTTTTCAATATCACCTATTGTGTCAACTTCCTCTAAAAAAATACCTCTAAGCTCTCCTGGACTGCTTCTTTTTCCTTTACTTACAGATGTTATTTTAGATTTCATTATTTGTCCGTTGTTAACTGATAGAACATCTCCTGTATCTATATCGGTAATCGCATGTCCTAAAGCAGCATAATACTTTTTATCTTCAGTATAAAACGTCAATGTTCCAATACCTGCCGTATGATCTCTTACCCATAATCCCAGCTTGTATTTTTGATCATCTTTAGCCAAGACCGGATGTAACTTTGAATATACTATATTACCTTTTCTGCTTATTTTAAGTGTTACCATTGTATCTTTTTGCTTATTTATAATATCTGTTATATCATCAGCAGAGTTAATCTTTATATTATTAACTTCAAGAATTATATCACCTATTTGTATTTTCCCCTCTCTGTATGGACTGTAAATTTTATCATCTGTTCCTATTATATCAGAATATCCAACTACAAGGGCTCCTTTTGTGTTAAGCTTAACTCCAATTGAATCGCCACCAGGAATTACCTTTATTGTTGGTATCACATCAACATAAATACTTTTTATTGGAAATATCCCAAATAACCTGAAATTTATATTCACTTTACCACGGTTTAGCGTTTCAACAGAAAATGGTTTATCAAGATTTAAAATATTATTGCCGCCTTCATCATTATCTATTTTTACAATGCCTTGTCTATCTGTATAAAAGCCTACTTTAAGTGGTAAATTAAAATTAAATTTTACTTTTTCTCCTTCGATAAATTTATAATAATTGGGAGTCTGGTAAACACTCTTAATTGCAGGTGTATAATTTATATATATTATTAAAGCGGATAAAAATGCAAAAATTAAATATTTAATCTTATTGCGATTCAATTTAATCACTCCCTCAAATAAATTTGCTATGATTAAATTAACCCTTTAGAATGATTTATATACTGTCAATAAAAAGTTAGATTTCTAAGTCAAGTAATGACTTTTTTTCTAATGGCAAAATAAAAAAATACGGCTTTGAACCGTATCTTTTAAATTAATTTTTTTTTGTAATTTTCTGCTAAATCAATTAGCTCCTTCGAATGATTGTAAGTAGTGTTTGTAACAACAGAACCACTGATTATTCTCGATAATTCTTTTATTTTCCCTTCATAATCTAATTTTTCAATTTTTATGTAAGTTTTGTCTTTGTCAAATTCCTTTGAAATTTTAAAATGTGAATCAGCCATAGATGTTATTTGAGGGAGATGTGTCACACATATAACCTGACGATTTCTTGAAATCAAAGCTATTTTCTGCGCCACAGCTTGGGCTGCTTTGCCGCTTATTCCTGTATCTACTTCATCAAATATTAATGTAGATATGCCATCAAAGTCGGCCAAAATTGTCTTTAAAGCCAACATAATCCTCGATAGCTCACCACCAGAAGCTATTTTATCAAGTGGCTTTAAAGGTTCACCGATATTAGTTGATATTAAAAACTCCACTTCATCCATGCCATTCTCATTTGGTATATCTCTTTTTCTAATATCGACTTTAAAAATTGTATTAGGCATATTTAACTCACTTAATACGTCGCTTATTTTCTTTTCAAGAAAATCTGCTACATTTTTTCTCCTTTTATGTATTTCATCAGAAATCGCTTTAATTTTCTGCATGATTTCTTCTTTTTCTTTGTTTATCTTATATATTTCTTCTTCTGCATTTAATAATTTTGTAAGTTCACTATTTTTTTCTTCTTTATATCTAATTATTTCTTCAATCGTTCTACCGTATTTTCTTTTTAAATTTCCCAGTATGTCCAACCTTTTTTCAATTTCATTTAACTCGTTTGCATCAAAATTAATATTCTCAACATAATCTCTGATTTGAATAGAACAATCATCTAATGTATATAAAGCACTTTGAATCATTTCTTTTAATTTTTCAAGCCTTTTGTCTATTTTATACGAGGCATCCAGATTTTTTAATACAGTGCTGAGATTATCTAAAATCGATGTATTATCATTAATACCTTTATAAAGCAAGTTGTAGCATTCATTCATAGAATTAAATAATTTCTCTGAATTGATTAATATGTTTCGCCTTTCAAGTAAATTTTCTTCTTCTCCTTTTTTTATTTTTGCAGATTCTATTTCATTTATCTGATACTTAAGAAGATCTATTTTTGACATCTTTTCTTTGTCATCTGAATAAAATTCTTTTAGCCTTTTATTTAGAATATTATATTCACTTAATAAATCTCTTAATGTGTCTTTTAAATCAAAAAATATTTTGTCTTGAAAATTATCTAATATTGACAAATGCTTACTGCTATCTAACAGAAATTGATGCTCGTGTTGGCCTAATATGTCAACCAAATACGTTCCCAATTTGCTTAAAAAAGATAAAGGAACTATTCTACCATTAACTCTGCAGTAGTTTCTTCCGTTTTCTGTTATATCTCTGCTAATAACCAATGTATCATCATCCTCGTATTCAATGCCTGCTTCATCTAAAATCTTATGTATAACATCAGTGTTTGAATCTACCAAAAAAACACCTTCAACTGTAGCCTTTTGAGCACCATTCCGGATAATATCTTTGTTTGCTCGCCCACCCAGCAAAAGCATCATTGAATCTATAACTATAGATTTACCAGCACCTGTCTCACCAGTAAGAATGTTTAGGCCATCGTCAAAATCAATTTCAACTTCATCGATTAAAGCTATATTTTTTATGTTCAATGCAAGGATCATCGTAATCCCCCTTAAAAAACATTCATTTAATCAATTCGTTAATTCTGTCTATAATTTCTTTTACGGCATCTTCTGATCTCACAAGCATAAATATAGTATTATCTCCTGCAAGAGTTCCTACTACCTCATTCCAATTTAATGTATCCAAAGCTTCTGCAGCAGCAGGTGCAGTTCCAGAAAGTGTTTTAATTACTATAGTATTTCCAGCATAATCTATTCCTACTATTCCAGAAAGAAGCGCAACTAACTTGTCAGTTACTTTAGTATCTTGACTTTTCATTGGCGCATATTTGTATTTTTTGCCGTCTGCACTCAATACTTTTATAAGCCTTAACTCTTTTATATCCCTGGATACTGTAGCTTGTGTGACTTTTATACCTTCTTTTTGAAGGGCATCTGCCAATTCTTCCTGTGTTTCAATTTCATTTTTGCTTATTATTTCAAGAATCTTTGCATGTCTTGCTAACTTCATTATCAACAACACTCCTCATTAAATGTTAAAATTCCTCTCTGATAATTTGCTGCGCAATAGGTCAAAAAAGTTCATACTCTTTAAGCGTATCAAATTGGTATACCTATTGCTTTTTTTTACATAAATTGTATCACCACTGTTCAGTTTGTATCCTTGTTGTCCGTCTGTTGTTACCATTACATCTTGATTTTCACCTACTATAACAAGCTTTACTTTATCTTTTTCTGATACTATGATAGACCTTGAATGCAGTGTATGAGGACATATAGGTGTTATTACAAATAATTCCAGATTAGGGTACACTATCGGTCCACCTGCTGACAAAGAATATGCTGTTGAACCTGTAGGGCTAGATATAATTATCCCATCAGCCAGGTATGTATTAACGTACTGTTCATTCACAAATACTTTTAGTTTAACCATTCTGGAAAAAGAGCCCCTTGTTACCACAATGTCATTTAAAGCTATAAGATTAACTGCCTCCATATTTTCTTTGATTATGCTTGCTTCCAACATCATCCTTTTGTCTATGAAAAATTCATTGTTGACAATCTTTTCTACTGCTTCAACTACATCTTCGGCATCAACTTCCGCTAAAAAACCTAAGTGTCCCAAATTTACGCCAAGGATAGGTGTAGAAAAAGATGCACATTGTCTGGCAACGTTTAAAATTGTCCCATCTCCCCCTAATGCCACAATAAAATCACTTTTTTCAAAAATCTCTGTTCCGCTTTTGCCATATTCAGAAAAGCCAATTTTCTGCGCAACGACCTCGTTTAGTATTGGTTTATATCCATGCTGGATGATCCACTCCACTAAACTTCTCGTAGTCCTTAAATTTTTGTCCTTATGAATATTCGGTATGACACAAATATTTTTCATTTAATCACCACATAATTAATATCATAATTCATAATTCTACAAAACTTTTTATTTTCCTTCTTTATTCTGCTTTTTATTTTCATTAAGAGTATTGTGAGACAGCTCTACTAATCCTTCTACATCAAGATCAGAGTCCACATCTTTTCCGTTTTTTGCATAAATCAAATACTCTATATTACCTTCTGGTCCTTTTATAGGTGAGAAAGTAATACCTTTTACACTAAATGATAGATCTTTTAAAACATCTATTGTTTTATTTATGACTTCTACATGGACACTTTTATCTCTTACAACCCCATTTTTCCCAACTTTCTCTCTTCCAGCTTCAAATTGTGGTTTTATAAGCGACACTAATTCTCCACCATTTTTTAGAAATTTTTTTACAGATGGTATAACTATCCCAAGCGATATAAATGATACATCTATTGTAATTATATCGATAATATCCGGTAAATTATCAAGATAGCGAATATTTGTTCTTTCCATGTTTATAACTCTCTCATCATTTCTTAAGTTCCAATCAAGCTGACCATATCCAACATCTATAGCATAAACTTTTTTTGCTCCATTTTTTAGAAGGCAATCTGTAAATCCACCAGTTGACGCGCCCACATCCATTGCTATTTTGTCTTTCACATCAATATCAAAGTATTTAATTGCCTTTTCAAGTTTTAAACCACCCCGACTTACGTAAGGATTATTTTTCGCTTTTATTTCTAAGCTCGAATTAACACTAATAATATCGCCAGCTTTATTTATTTTCTTTCCATCCGCAAAAACTTCCCCTGCCATAATAGACGCTTTAGCTTTTTCTCTCGATGTGAAAAAACCTTTTTGTACCAATAATAAATCCGCTCTTTCTTTCTCTTTCATGACATCACCAATTCTATTATTTTTTCTGCCACAGAATCGCTATCCAATCCATATTTTTTAAACAGACTTTCTACATCGCCATGTTCTATAAATTTATCAGGAAAGCCGAATCTATAGAACTTCTTGTATATATTGTTTTCATTTAATAACTCCAATATTGCACTTCCAACGCCACCTATAAGTACATTGTCTTCCATTGTAAATATGTAATCAACTTTTTTCGAAATTGTTATAATGGTATTTATATCTAAAGGCTTAGCAAACCTTAAATTCACTATATAAGGGTTTATGGAATTATTTTTAAGCCTTAAAGACGCACTTAATGCAATTTTCACCATCTTGCCGAGAGCAAAAATCGCTATGTTAGAGCCAACATTAATGACTTCAGCTTCCCCCAATGTAAAATTAGGTTCTTTATTAACATCGTAATTTTCAACTTTTCCCTTTGGGTATCTTATTGCACAAGGTCCTTTTATCAAGGTGGATAATTTTGTCATTTTAACCAATTCATCTGCATCTTTAGGAGCCATAACTGTCATGTTTGGTATCATTCTCAAGTACGAAATATCAAATACACCTTGGTGTGTTTCACCATCTTCTCCCACAAGGCCAGCTCTATCTACTGCTAAGACAACTGGAAGATTTTGAATACATATATCGTGTATTACTTGGTCAAATGCTCTTTGCAAAAAAGTCGAATACACTGCAAAATAAGGCTTATACCCATTTACTGCCATGCCAGCAGCAAAAGTCGCAGCATGTTGCTCTGCAATGCCTACATCATAAAATCTATTTGGGAACTTTTCAGCAAAGTAATTTAATCCTGTCCCATCCGGCATTGCAGCAGTTATTGCAACTATCTTCTTATTATTTTCAGCCAAATGAGTCAATGTTTTTCCAAATACATCTGAATACGTGTCAGTTCTTTTCTTAAATTCTCCTGTTCCTATATCAAAAATTCCAGCAGAATGAAATTTATCAGGATTATCTTCTGCAAATACATATCCCTTTCCCTTTTTCGTTATCACGTGAATCAAAATAGGCCCATTCATTTTTTTAGCTCTTTTTAATACATCAATTAAGGAATCCAGATCATGACCATCAATTGGTCCTAAATATGTAAACCCCATTTCCTCAAAAAACATCCCAGGCACAATCAATTGTTTGATGGAATCCTTTATTTTTTCGATTGACTTATGGATGCTTTTCCCAATAGGTGGTATTATGTTTAAGATATTCTCTAAATCTTTTTTTAACTTAAAATAGCTTGGATCCGTTCTTAACCTGCTTAAATAAAGTGAAAGACTTCCAACATTTTGCGATATAGACATCTCATTATGATTTAATATTACTATGAGATTTGTCTTAGATCTGCCCGCATCATTTAAAGCCTCAAACGCCATTCCACCAGTAAGTGCTCCATCACCTATCACAGAAATTACTGAATATTTTTCATTATTCAGATCTCTTGCCTTTGCAATCCCCAATGCAGCAGATATAGATGTACTGCTATGGCCTGTTTCAAAAATATCATGTTCACTCTCATTTCTTTTAGGAAAACCCGACAACCCACCAAATTTTCTCAATGTATCAAAAAGCTCTCGTCTTCCTGTTAAGATCTTATGCACATAGCTTTGATGTCCCACATCCCAGATGATCTTATCCTTAGGTGATTCAAACACATAGTGAAGAGCAATCGTCAATTCAACTACGCCAAGGTTTGACGCTAAATGTCCACCTGTCTTAGAAATATGGCTTATTAAAAAGCTGCGTATTTCACTTGAAAGCTCTTCTAATTCAGCTAAACTGCATTTTTTTATATCATTAGGTGCAGAAATTTTTTCGAGCACAGTGCCCACTCACTTTCTATTTTCTATTTTTTTTAGAATTGGATGGAAAAAATTCTATACCTGTATTTTTTTCAAACCAAGCCAAAAGTATGCCAACAGAGAAAATAATCGATTGACTTTTATACATTCCTAAATTTTTCCCTAAAGATTTACCACCAATTGTAACTGCTGATAGTATCCCTCCAAAAACTGTCGCATAAATAGTGCTTTTAGTGCTGGAAATTGATAACTTAGCAATTATACTACTTAATGCAGCACCAGATACTATTCCACTTATATCACCGATTATGTCGTTGCAAATATTTGTAACAATATTCGCATTTCGTATCAATTTAATCGATTGCTTAGCTCCAAAAACCTTATTTGAAGCCATAGAATGAAAAGGTTCTTCAGATCCTGTTGCAACAGCTATGCCAATTATATCCGATAAAACTCCTATCAATACTATAACTAACAATACAAAAAAAGCAATTATTATATTGCTTTTTTTTAACAAAACATCCGATGAAAAATTCAAAATCACTGCAAAAATAAAGCTAAAAATAAAAGCGTTTATAGTCCACTTGTAATTTATGTTAAACTTCTTAGATTTCATTAATAAAATCCTCCTATGTACTTGAAGTGGTAGCATATTGAGTAAATTTTGTGGCTTAGGTCCAGCAGGGTTTCCCCTTCAGGCACCAACTGTCGCCATTTGGCGGTTTCCCTTTAAGCCTGAATCTACTTTGTCGCCAAAAGTATGACTGGATTACCACTTAGTCCACACTGTAATCCTCAATATGCCTCCTTCGAGCAGCCTAGGAGCTTTCCTCGACGGTTTGTTAATTCCTATCCTCTTTTGCAACTAAGGTTTCATCAGCAATAGCTTTAACTTAAGAGCTCATTAAGTTAAAGTTCAGTCTGATATCCACCTTAATCACTCAAGGCAGGCTACACTACCCACAGCTTTATTACCGCATGGTAGGTTCACCCTATGCCGTAGCACATTATACCACGGAAATAGGTCTCCACGAAAAGGGGGTCAAGGCCCACATGCCATTGCAGGTTGCCCCTCTTTTCTTAACTCCCAGCACAAGCCCTCGATTGGGCATCAAAAGCCAGCACCAGGAACTTCATCGATATGCCTTTAACGGATTTTTAGGCCCGTCTTCGGAATTAACAATACCGACTAGGATACTGCACCACTTCATGTCGATATTGATTATAACATTTTTATCTATCTGTATCAAATATAATAATTGTTCAAGTTTTTCTGCTAAGAGCAAAATGTATCGTATAAAAACACGCTGTACATATCAATTTAATTTATGCTGTCTTATGCTTTAACTATCTCTCTCTGACATGTATTTGGTAAGACTTTTTAGAAATTCACCTTTGTTTCCAAAATCGTTTAATATGCTAATTGCTTTTTCAGTCAACTCATTTACAAGTTCTACAGAGCGTTGTAGTCCCAATACACTTACAAACGTTGATTTTCCATTCACCATATCACTACCAATATCTTTTCCTAGTTTTGCTTCATCTCCTTGAACATCTAAAATATCATCTTTTACCTGAAATGCAAATCCTAAATATTCTGCATAACTGCTCAATTTTTTTAAAGTAGCAGCATCTGCACCACCTATTATCGCTCCTGCTAAAATTGAAGCTTTTATTAAAGCACCTGTTTTATGGTCATGCATGAATTTCAAATCATATTCGCCAATTTCTTTGTTTTCTGACAGTAAGTCTACAACTTGCCCTGCTATCATTCCGCGGCACCCTGCCGCACGAGCGATTTCGTCAGCAGCCCTTAAAATATTTTGACTTTTATTTGAGTTCAATGCTTGTTGAATTAAAACTTCAAACCCATAATTTAGTAAAGCATCACCAGCAAGAATAGCAATCGCTTCACCATAGACTTTGTGATTTGTAGGTTTTCCACGCCTTAAATCATCATTGTCCATTGCTGGCAAATCATCGTGAATTAGCGAATAAGTATGTATAAATTCTATTGCACACGCAACTGGCAGTGCATCTTCTTTATTTCCACCAACTAATTCGCAAGCAGATATACAAAGTACAGGTCGAAGCCTTTTGCCACCAGCAAAAACACTGTACTTCATAGCTTCAAACAAGACTTCTGGCCTATCTGTTAATGATAAAAATTCATTTAACCCTTTATTAATATATTCTATCTTTTCTCTAAGAATGTCATCAAACATCTTTGTCCTCCTCAAAATTAAATGGTATTTCTTCATTTTCGTTAATAAGCATCGTTATTTTACCTTCAATATCGTTTAGCGCTTTATTCAATTTTTGAGATAATTCAAGACCTTCTTTGAATAGTTTAAAAGATTCTTCTAAAGGCAGATTGCCATCCTCTAATTTTTTTACAATATCATCTAACTTGTCCATACTTTTTTCAAAGTCCATATTTTCGCTCATATCTCATCACCTCATTAACAGTACAAAGTGC
Source organism: Thermoanaerobacterium thermosulfurigenes (assembly GCF_051201035.1). Classification (NCBI taxonomy): domain Bacteria; kingdom Bacillati; phylum Bacillota; class Clostridia; order Thermoanaerobacterales; family Thermoanaerobacteraceae; genus Thermoanaerobacterium; species Thermoanaerobacterium thermosulfurigenes. The sequence goes on along the minus strand of NZ_JBPODR010000007.1, from coordinate 39,315 downwards.
TTCACCATCTTCAAACAAAAGGTATATTTTATCATCTGCTGAAATATCATTAGCCTTTGTGACTAAATTGTTTTTGTCTTTATCCATCGTCATCGTGTATCCACGCTTTAAGACATTTAGTGGACTCAAAGTATTTAACTTCTCTATAAGATTTACATATTGAAGTTTTTTGTCTCTTAATATTTTATAAATGCTGTCCTCCATAATTCTATTTAAGGTGTCTAAGCGTTCTTTCATCTGTCGATTTTTGATAATTGGGTTTTTGCCTATTAGAAGCTTCTTTAGATTATCGAGGCGATGCCTCTTTTTATCAATTATTGACAACATATAGCGATATAAACTTCTTCTATAGTTTTTAATTTTTTCGTTGTAAAAATTAACATCAGTCACCGCCAATTCTGCCGCTGCAGATGGTGTTGGTGCTCTCAAATCTGCAACAAAGTCAGATATCGTAAAATCAGTTTCATGCCCCACAGCAGATATTACGGGTATTCTGGAGTTATAAATGGCTCTCGCTACTATTTCATCATTAAATGGGTAGAGATCTTCAAATGACCCACCGCCTCTACCTAAAATAATTAAATCAATATCACTTCTTTTGTTGACCTTTATAATGGCATCTACAATTTCTGACGAAGCTTTATTCCCCTGAACTAATATTGGAACCACCATGATATCTATCGACGGCTTTCTTCTTCTTAAAATATTTATAATATCGTGAACAGCCGCACCTGAAGGTGATGTAATCACCGCAACTTTTTTAGGATTTTTAGGAAGATTCTTTTTCTTATCTAAATCAAATAAACCTTCACTTTTAAGTTTTTGCTTCAATCTCTCAAAAGATAAAAAAAGAGAACCTAATCCTTCAACTTCAATATTAAAAACATGCAATTGAAACGAACTGCTTTTCTCATAAACGTAAACTTTACCTGTTACAATTACAGACATTCCATTTTTTACTTCTACATTTATGTTATCAATATAATCTTCAAAAACAACGCATTTTAAAGAGGAATACTCATCAACTAATGTAAAATACAGTGCTTGTCCTCTAAAATGCAAATTCGATATTTCGCCTTTTACCATTACATGTTTTAATATTATATCACCTGCAACTATATTTTTTAAATAATCATTAACTTGTTTTACTGTTAAAGTTTTTAATAACATTTTTATATGCCTCCAATGTATTTGACAAAACAATGGATGTGGTCACAGGACCAACTCCGCCAGGAACCGGTGTTATATAGCTGCATAAACTCTCTACACTTTGAAAATCACAGTCGCCGTAAATCTCGCCATTGTACTCATTTATTCCAGCATCAATTACTATAGTTCCTTTTTTTACCATCTGGCCACCTACAAGATTTCTCCTCCCTACTGCTAATACTAATACATCCGCCGTTTTAGTATACTCCTCTAAATTCAATGTTTTTGAATGGCATTGAGTAACCGTCATGTCAAGATCCAGCATCAATTTGGCAACCGGTTTTCCCAATATATTGCTTCTTCCAACGACAACAGCATGTTTTCCGGTGTACTCAATATCCAAACTTTTCAAAATCGTCAGGATAGCATAAGGTGTGCATGGCAAATAAAGAGGATTACCCGAAAATAAGCGTCCCATGTTGTATGTCGATATGCAATCTACATCTTTTATAGGATTAATAAGATCGTAAATTCTTTGTGCATCATACGATTTTGGAAGAGGCATTTCTATCATTATACCATGAATGCTATCATCTGTATTTAACTCATCTAATTTCTTTAAAAATTTATCTTCTTCATCATTGGTAAAGAAATACGTATAAGCATCAATACCTACATTTGCACAAGCTTTAATTTTAGTATTCGCGTATATCAATGAAGCTTCATCATTTCCAGCAACGAGAATCGCAAGTTTTGGATGGTAATTTTTTTCAAATATCTCAGACTTTACTTTTTCTCTTATTGATTTCGCAATATTTCTGCCATCAATCACCATTTGCATCACCGCCAATAATATCCCTTACTAAATTTCCCAAAATTCCGTTTATAAAAGCCGGCGATTTCTCAGTGCTGTACTTCTTAGCAATTTCCACTGCTTCATTAATAGAAACACTGCTTGGTATATCAGTAGAATACAGTATTTCATAGAAACTGCACCGCATTATTGCTAAATCAATTTTTGCTATTCTATTAATATCCCAATTTTTAAGATATTTTTTAATTTTTTCATCAATATTATCAACATTTTTAATTACTCCAAAAAACGTATTTTCTATATAGTCTTTCTCATCCTCTGGATCATTGTCTTCAAGGAATTTATCGAAAATTTTTTGTGGCTCCAACTTCGATATATCGTATTGATATAATAGTTTTACTAACCATTCTCGAGCTTGCGTTCTGTTCACATTTTTCAACTCCTCTAATCGTAATTTTACCCATTAAAATTAACCCTCTACATTAAGAGGGTTTAAATATCATTTATTTTCTTTTGGAGGCTCTTTGGATTTTTGTTCTTTTTCCATGTTTACTCCTTGAATATGTATGTTTACTTCTACAACTTTAAGTCCTGTCATTGTTTCTATTGCCTTCTTAACATTTTCTTGAACATTCCAAGCTATTTCAGGTATTCTAACACCATAGTCAACTACGATGTACAAATCAATGGCCGCTTCTTTTTCACCAACTTGTACCTTCACACCTTTTGACAAATTCTTCCGTCCTAACATTTCAGTTATTCCATTGACAACTCCACCGCTCATTCCTGCAACACCAGGAACTTCTGTAGCAGCTAACCCAGCTATAACAGCAACAACATCATCTGATATTTTAATCGTTCCAAATTCAAGTTCTTGGCTTATATTTTCTTCCATAATAACACTTCCTTTCAATAGATATTATATCAGACAATCAAATATTTTACAATTATGACTAATTCATTCTATTCATTATTTTTATGTTGTCAAGAGGAAAACCTGTTTGTTGAGATACAACATCTTGTATTTTTGCAACTTCCTGTGCCGATAATTTATCAGCTTGCACTATCACATTTGCAGTATTGTTGTCAATCAAAACTATGGCGTCTTGAAATCCCTTTGCTTTGATCAAATTCTCTAATATCAATTCCTTCTGATTAGTCTCTGTCAACTTGATAATCTGTTTTTGAGCTTCATCCCGCGTTTCCTGGCTTGTATTCTTGTTATTTACTATCTCTTGTAAAGCTTCTAAACTACGGCTTCTGTTAATATCCCTGTCCTGTCTATATGAAGCAAATAAACCACTGGACAATGCTGTTGTCGCTTCGGATTGCTCATTAGCGGATGAAGAACTGGAAACATTGCTATTGTCTATCAATTGTGAATTTAAGCTATTTTTGCTTGAAGTATTTTTATTAATTCCGTTTTGATAATTATAATTGATTACAAAAGCTATCGCTATAAGCAAGACCAATGATGCTATTGCTATAGATTTTTTCTTTAAATACATCATAATAAACCCTCCTAAATTTTATTTTGAAGATACGACTTTAACTTTATATGCGGGAATGCCCAATGCTGTCTCAACAGCCGTCATAAGTTCATATTGAACATTTGGATCTTTTGCACCATCAGCGACGACGACAACACCCCTTACCTCAGGCATTACTTTTTTCAATATCATAGGTTGATTTTCTCCACTGGTATTTTGTGAAGTAACAATTTTGTTATCCGTCTCACTTTGAATGGTTGTCCTCGTGCCTCCATTGCTGTCCTTTTCGTTAGTGGTAGTTTCTGATTGTACTGTATCCATAGCTGCTACTATTTCTTCATCAGAGTCTAAAATGACAAGCACATCTACATTGCCTGCTCCGTGAATTCTGGATAGTATTTCCTTTAATTCCGATTCCAATTTACTCGCATAATCTTCATTTGTGATTTGCGCTTCAACCATTTGTTTATCTGAACTTTTATTTGTTGGTTTAGGCTTAAAAAAGATGCTGGCCCCAATCAAGATAATCAAACCAATAATGAAAATTACAGTCAAATCTTGTATAGTCTTATTATCAGCTTTTAAAATTTTTTGCTTTAGTTTATTAAAATCCACAATTTTATCCCCCTTTCATTTTATCTTTCCTCTATAGTTATATTCTTTAATGGTACATTATAGAATTTACTTAAATCGTTTTTGATGTTATCAATCTTACTCGTCTTTTCATTTGCTTTACTCACTTCAATTGAAATATTCCCGCTGCCGTTTGATGTTTCATTTTTGTCATTAAAAATTGTTATATTGATTTCTTTTACTAATCCAAAGCTCTTATCATTTAAATTGTCAATTATTGATGATTCCACCTCTACATCAGAAGCACTTACCATAGATAATATTCTCTCTTTTATCTGATCATTTAGCCTTTTTTTATACTCATCGACTATAAGTTTATTCCTTTCTATCTCCGCTTGTTTAGTCATTCCACTTATGTCTACATTATTATAGTTATACTCTTTTTCCAAGGCATTATTTATATTAATACCGCTTTTAATAAATCCTAATACTGGATTTATGATCGCAATCATGATTGTTAAACCTATTACTATCTTTACGTATTTTTTCATGCTTGATGATGGTATCAAAAGTTCAAATATTATAGCTAATATTGAAATATATGCTATTTGAATTATCCAACTTTTTACTTCATCCAAGAAATCCATCCCCTTTGTAACCTATCTCATCATGACACTAATACTTGATGCGTTAATTACGGCTGTTATGGCTAAAAACATCATTACGGTTACAGATACTAATGCAGCAAATACATATGCCACAGATGTTGAAATATCAGACAAAAAATCAACTATTTTTTTGTCGGCAATTGGTTCTACAACTGCGGCAGAAAGTTTGTATATAATCATTACTGAAAATATTTTGATGATTGGTACTATAGCCATTAAGATTATGGCTATTAATCCAAAAGTGCTTATTGCACCCTTTATTAGAAGCGATGCACTCATAATTGTATCTATGCTGTCAGATAATATACTGCCTACAACTGGCAGAAATGTTCCTACTGCGTATTTAGTTGTTCGCGAAATTACCCCATCCGCTAAAGATGATGTAATGCCTTGAATCGTTAAAACACCTATAAAAATGCTTAGCAATATTGAAATTGACGCTGTACAAATTGTTTTAAATAAATCGGCGAGTTTGTTTAAAGTAAATTTATCAGAAATTCTACTTATTATCCTAATTGCCGTCATAAATAAAATTGCAGGAAGAATAATATCTCTTATTTCTTTGGCTGTAAATTCAACAATCATTATCAATGCTGGCTGAAAAAAGGAAGCAGATACAAAAGCACCAACCGAAGCCAACATAGTAATTAAAACTGGCAGTATTGCCTGCATAAAATTGACCATACTATCTATCGCATCTTTTCCAATATTTAAAACGCTCATAAAGCTTTTAATCGCAACTATAACTAATACAATGTAGACAGCCATATGGGCTACTTGACTTATGCCTCCATTTTCAAACGAATTTTCTAAATTAGTTAGTACAGCACCGATAATTGATAATAGGATAAGCTGTACTAAAATTTCAACGGATGCTTTGACTTCATTAAAAAAAATACTTAGTACACCATTGACAATGTTTTTAACGCTAAATGTCTCCTTTCCATTTAAAAGATTGTACAAATATGTTTTAACGTCTGTTATTTGAAACGCATTGCCATTCTTCTCATTTATTCCCTTGATCAATGAGTCAATTTGACTGGTATCTGCACTGCTTATTTGGCTGTATAAATCGTCTTTTGTGTCAGCGTAAATCCTTATTGGAAGCATTGATATTGTTATTAATATGAAAATTAAACATAAAGCTTTTCTCATGTTTATCACCTCAAGGCAGTATGGAGACAATAGTGTCCACCAATGCTATAATAATTGGAAGAGATAAAAAAATGATTATTATTTTCCCTGCTAATTCGATCTTTGTAGCTATATTTTTTTCATCTGCATCATTAGAAATCTGAACTCCTAATTCTGCAATATATGCAACTCCTATTATTTTAAGAATTGTTTTTACGTAGATGCTGTTTATGCCGCTTTTGTCTGCAATTGTATTTAAAACCGTTATTATGTTGCTGATTTTTGGAACTATGATAAAAAATATAAGTATGCTGGCGGATAAACTTATTATGATCGCAACATCTTCAAAATTCTCTCTAAACAGTGAAAGGATTATTACACATATGATACCAATTGCTACAATCTGAATGATTTCCATAAAAGATTTCCTTTCGTTTGCTAATATATTCAATATAACTGGAATATCGTTTTTACGGCAGTAAATAGATTGTTGATCATTGTAATTACCATCATTAACACAACTACTACTCCTGCTAATGTAACCATCATGGCTTGTTCCTCTCTCCCAGACCTTATAAGAATCTGATTAAGAACAGTAACTAAGATTCCGATTGCAGCAATCTTAAAAATTATATCTATACTCAAAATCACTACCTCCCTCTATAGAAATATGATAACTACAGCAATTCCTATCAATATGCCAAGGCTTTTATACAATTTTTCATTTTTTCTGCTTGATTCCTCAGCATCAATAAGCTGTTTTTTTAATAACTCGGAAGTCAATTTAAAATTCTTTTCTTGATTATATATATCTGAATTCCCGAGGCCTTTGCCGAACGATTTTAGTATTTTTATGTCATCTTGACTTAAATTTATGTTCTCAACCTTATTAAATGCAATTTCCCACGCTTCACCAGCCGTATACCCTTCATTAGAATTTAAAATTTGAGATACTAATAAAAAAAATCTTCCTACGCCTGATTCCGATGTTTCAGATAACTTGGCAAATGCTTCAGACAATGTTACTTGGCTGTAAGTTATTTCAGTTATGAGTAAATTTAGGCTGGATAAAAAAGACCTTAACGTTTGTCGTCTTAATGTATATTCAAGTGATTTCATATAACCTATCATAGCAGAGGAAATTAAAACTAAAACCATTCCAACGATCTTCAGCATATTGTCTTGCATTCCTTTCTATAAGGGCCTTTAAAAATCACATTAAAATCTCTGTCAAGAATGGCTTCTATAGTGCCTGCTCCTAATTTACGGCTTAAAATCACATACCTATCAAATTCTCTATTATTTAACATTTCATCAATGTACTTTTTCCTCGCCACATCTTCTACGTCATTTCCATGGACTGTCGTAATTATGCTTACTCCTGCATTAAGTGCTTCGTGAATAGATGCTATATCTTCAACTTTACCTATTTCGTCAGTTATTATAACTTTTGGTGACATAGATCTTATCATCATTAAAATGCCAATATGTTTTGGACATAAGTCTAATACGTCCGTTCGGTATCCTACATCGTTTTGCGGAATGCCTTTAAAACATGCAGCTATTTCTGATCTTTCATCTACAATTGATACTTTCTCTCCATGAAAATTCAATTCAGGCATTCCATTGCTAATATTGCGAGCTATATCTCTTATAAGCGTTGTTTTGCCGCATTGCGGAGGCGAAATTATCAACGTATTATTCACTACTTCCGGATATTTTACAATGTACCTCATTATTTCATCTGAAGAACCAATACATTGACGCATTATTCTGTAATTGAGGCCAGATACATTTACAATTGTCTTTACAGATTCACCGTCAAGGACACATTTACCACATATTCCTACTCTATATCCACCTTTTATAGTAATGTATCCATTTCTCAGCTCATTCTCAAAAGCATATATGGATGATTTGGAGATAAGCTGCAATGCTTTATCGCAGTCTTCATTTGTAACTATATACGCTAAATTTGGGGAATTAACTACATTTCCATCCGCAGATAAAAACCTTTCTTGATTATTCGCATAAACCGTCAACGGTCTATCAATTCTAAGCCTTATTTCCTCCAATCCTTCTTTCAAATGATCGCTTAACTTGATAATTATGCTTCTGATATTCAACGGTAGAGAATACAATAGCTCGTCGTAATTTTTGCTTTTGTTTATCATTACATGTCCTCCTCTCTACAAAAATTATATTTAGAAGCATAAATATTTATGAATAAAAAAATGCCCACTAAATAATTTAGTGAGCATTTTGCGCTATTTGATTTTAACAGCTATTCTTTGTCATCATCTTCATATATTATTACATCTTTTACATTAACTGTCTCATTGCAATGAGGGCAGACAATTTCCGCGTCTTCATCGTCTAAAAGCTCATCTTCTACACTCATCAGCATGTGACAGTTGGGACATTCAACTTCAACATAATCGTACTCATCATCAGATTCATCATCGTATATTTCATCTTCTACTTCTGACAAATCTTCATCAATGGCACCTACATAATCATCAAGTTCTGATTGTGAGGCCTCAAGATCATTAATAGCATCTGCAAAGTCCTCCAGCGCATCAATGATGGCAATTAATACTTTGCCTTCCTTTGATTTTTCATCAATTTCCAACCCATCTACTAAGCCTCTTAAATACGATATGCGCTCATACAAGTACTCCATTTTACATACCTCCTCCTTTACTATTATTTTTTAAAATGTGCAAAACTATACTCTTTCCAGATACTCTGATGTCCTCGTATCAATCTTTATAACATCGCCTTGATTTACAAACAGCGGAACTTGAATGATAGCTCCTGTTTCAACTTTAGCAGGTTTTGAACCACCTGTTGCAGTATCGCCTTTAAATCCAGGTTCCGTTTCAACAACTTCTAATTCTACAAAAGTAGGAGGTTCTACTGAAAAGGCCTCACCTTTATAGAATTTTATTGTTGCTATCATATTCTCTTTTAAAAATTTCATGGCATCCTCGACTTTTTCGTAATTCAAAGGAATTTGTTCATATGTCTCAGTATCCATGAAGTAGTATAGATTGCCGTCATTGTAAAGATACTGCATATCTTTTCTTTCTATGACTGCCTCGTCAACTTTTTCAGTGGGGTTAAAAGTTCTCTCTACAACAGCACCTGTTATGACGTTTTTCAACCTTGTTCTAACAAAGGCAGCTCCTTTTCCAGGTTTTACGTGTTGAAAGTCCACAACCGTAAAAACTTGACCATCAATGTCAATAGTCATTCCTTTTCTGAATTCTCCTGCTGATACCAATTAAAATCCCTCCATCATTAGTTAAACTTCAATTAATTCCTTTGGCGAATTTGTCAAATCTATAACGCCATCCTCTTTTAATAATACCATATCTTCTATTCTAACGCCAGAGAAATTAGGAATATATATCCCTGGTTCAACTGTAACAACCATTCCAGCTTTTAATAAATTCGTCTTTTTGGGACCCATAAAAGGATTTTCATGTATCTCTAATCCTACGCCATGGCCTAATGAATGACCAAAATAATCACCATAGCCTTTATCTATGATTACCTTTCTTGCAAGATAGTCACCATCTTTTTCTATCATGCCAGCTTTTAAATTATTGATCGCATTTATCTGCGCTTCTAAAACTACATTGTAGATTTCTCGCTGCTTGTCATTCGCTTTTCCGATGACCACAGTTCTTGTCATGTCAGAACAATATCCATTTACCTTGCACCCATAATCAAATGTCACAAAATCGCCATATTCGATGATTTTATCAGAAGCTTTTCCATGCGGCATCGAAGACCTTTTGCCAGATGCAACTATAAAGTCAAACGACTTTTCTTCTGCTCCAAGCTTTTTCATGTAATATTCCATTTCTAAAGCCACATCTTTTTCTCTCATCCCAGGCTTTATAAAACTCAGAAAGTATTTAAAAGTTTCATCTGTAATATACTGTGCCTTTTTGATATTTTCTATTTCTGTCTCATCTTTTATCTCTCTTAAAGATTCCACAAAGCCATTTTCAGGTTTTAACTCTACTTGTAAAATGTCTTTCAATTTATTGTACTGTTCAAAAGTTATGTAGTTTCCCTCAAATCCAAGTTTGTCAATACCCATATTTGATATACAATCTCTTATCGCTTCAAAAATATCCGATTTGTGTTCAACTATTTTAAATCCTTTAATTTCATAAGAAGCCTGCTCAGTATACCTTGAGTCTGTAATAAAATAAGACTCATTGAGACCTACAATAGCAACGCTATCGTCACCTGTAAATCCAGTCAAATATGTTACATTTACAGGTTTAAAAATCAAAAAACCATCTAATCCCTTTTCAACTAACAAATTTTTCGCTTCATTTAATCTGTTTTTCAAAATATCACTCCTTTAAATTATCTTCTAATAACTTAACCGCATTTAAAGCCAAAACATAGCTAAAAGGTCCAAACCCTGATATTTGCCCAAGACATTTAGTAGCAGTCACAGAAACGTGTCGAAAGTCTTCTCTCTTTTGTATATTTGAAAGATGCACCTCTATTACTGGTATATCTATGGCACCTATTGCATCCATTATTGCATAGCTATAATGTGAGTAAGCACCAGGATTTATTATTATAGCATCAAAATTATTCTTTGCAGAATGAATAAAATCTATGATCTCACCTTCGCTATTAGACTGCTGTATTTTAACAGCCAAATCAAGCTTTGAAGCTTCTCTTTTAATTATATTGTTTATTTCATCAAAACTTACCTCTCCGTAAATGCTTATCTCTCTGCTACCCGTAAGATTCAAATTCGGCCCATGTATAATAAGAACTCTCTTCATATTAAAAACCTCACTTTAAAATTTATTCTCTTATCTGACCATTCCCTAAAATTACATATTTGTACGTGGTCAATTCTTTAAGCCCCATCGGCCCTCGTGCATGCATTTTTTGTGTGCTAATGCCTATTTCAGCGCCAAATCCAAACTCTCCACCATCAGTAAATCTTGTAGATGCATTTACATATACCGCTGCTGAATCAACTGATTTCAAAAATTTCATCGCATTTGTATAGTTTTCTGTAATAATACTTTCAGAATGACCTGAAGAATACTTAGCTATGTGGTTAATAGCCTCATCAATACTTTCTACGACTTTAACAGCCAGTATTAAATCTAAATATTCTGTTTTCCAATCGTCTTCAGTCGCTTCTTTCACATCTGGACAGATGGATTTTGTAATGCTACAACCTCGTATTTCTACACCTAAAGATGTAAGTTTATTCACCATAGATGGCAAAAAGTTTTCCGCCAAATCTTTATGGACAAGAACTGTCTCAATAGCATTACATACACCAGGTCTTTGTGTTTTAGCATTTACAATGATATTGATAGCTTTTTCAAAATCAGCATGTGAATCAACAAACACGTGACAATTTCCCACTCCAGTTTCAATAACAGGTACCGTTGAATTTTGTATAACATTTTGTATTAGATTCGCACCACCCCTTGGTATAATTAAATCTATCTTACCATTTAATTTCATCATGCGATTTACTTCTTCTCTGTCTGTATTCTCAATAAGTTGAATAGCTCCTTTGGGAATACCACATTCTTCTGCAGCGCTTGAAATAACATTAACAATGGCTATATTGGAGTTTATTGCATCACTGCCACCTTTTAAAATAACTGCATTTCCCGATTTCAAACATAACCCTGCAGCATCGGCTGTTACATTTGGCCTAGATTCGTAAATTATACCTATAACTCCAATTGGACAGCGCATTTTCCCGATTTGAAGACCATTAGGCCTTTTCCACATTTCTTCTATGTCCCCAACAGGATCTGGTAACATGGCTATCTCTCTAAGTCCATTTGCCATACCTTCTATCCGCTTTTCGTCTAACTTAAGCCTATCAATTAATGATTCTTTTACGCCCTTGGTTTTTGCAATTGAGACGTCTTTTTCGTTTGCTTCTAATATTTCGCGCTTATTTTCCACAAGCTTCAAAGCCATATTTTTAAGCGCTTCATTTTTAATGTTTTCATCAAGAATTGCAAGTATTCTTGATGCCTTCTTGGCAACATCGGCCTTTAAATCAACTTCCATATTTCTAATCCTCCTTACACAACACCTTATTATACACTATTAAGTCAAACTATGACAACTAAATTGTCTCTGTGGACGACTTCATCGTAATTTTTATATCCTAAAACTTTGTCTATATCGGTCGATTTTAAACCTTTTATTTTGTTAACCTCATCAGATGTATAATTAATCAAACCTCTTGCAATCTCTTTTCCATCTTTATCATATATTGATACACAATCCCCTACAGAATATTCTCCATCAGTTGATATAATACCACTTGGCAATAGACTTTTTCCATTTTCAAGTATGGCCTGTCTTGCCCCACCGTCAATAATTAGCTTACCTGACAATTGTGCATTAAATGCGATCCAAACCTTTCTATTGCTGATAGGATTTTTAGCAGGCATAAAAACTGTCCCTATTCTTTCACCTGCTGCAATTTTATTTAAAACATTATCAAGCTTGCCATTGGCAATTACCATTTGGACACCTGCGTTGTAACAAATTTTTGCTGCTTGAATCTTTGTATACATACCACCCGTGCCAAAATTTGTACCAGAACCTCCAGCAATTTCAAAAAGCGCATCAGAAAAATCATGAACCACATCTATCAGCTTAGCTCCATCTACTTTAGGGTCTCTATCATATAGCCCCTCAATATCAGTCAATATAATTAATAGATCCGCTTCTATGATGCTTGCTACAAGCGCTGATAGCGTATCATTATCTCCTATTTTTATTTCATCTACAGTAACAGTATCATTTTCGTTTATGATTGGGACTACATTGTACCTTAATAAATTTGATAATGTATAGCTTATGTTTAAATACCTTTCTCTTATAGAAAAATCATCCCTTGTAAGCAATAGCTGAGCTGTAGTCTTCCCATATTCATTAAAAAATTTTTCATACAGTCCGATTAGCAATCCTTGTCCAATTGCCGCCAATGATTGTTTTTCCGGCAATGTTTTAGGTCTTTTCAAAATATTTAGTTTGCCCATTCCAGCTCCAATGGCACCAGATGTCACAAGAACAACTTTATCGCCTTTATTTTGTAAATTAGATATTTGTCGTACAATTTTTTCCATCATCTCTAAATTCAACTTTCCATTTTCATAAGTCAATGTACTTGTTCCGATTTTCACGACAATTTTCATATTCCTCTGCCCTCGACTTTTTATCTTGTTTTTAATTTCGAATATACATCTACTACTGTCAAAGCTACATCATTTATAGACATATCTGAAACATCTATAGTATAATCTGCAAACTCATAATAGTGCTGTCTTTCCGCTAAAAGAGCTTTTATCTTTTCATACACATCACCGTTAGCAAGTATAGGCCTTTTATCATTATTACCAATATTTCTTAAAATTACCTCCGGATTCGCCTTTAAACATATAACTACACCATGTTTCCTCAATTGCACTATATTAGAAGGATTTAATACAACACCACCACCTGTTGATATAACATGATTTTTTAGTCTGGAAGCTCTTGCAACAGCAATTTTTTCAATTCCCCTAAAATATTTTTCACCGTATTTATCGAAAATTTCCGTAATCTTCATGCCTGAAATTTTTTCAATCAAATCGTCAGTATCAATAAAGCCAAAACTTAAAATATCGGCAACTCTTTTGCCAACAACTGTCTTTCCTGTAGCCATAAATCCGGTTAATGCGATGTTCTTCATTAAAATTTTATCCTCCAATACGCATAACTTTCTTACTGCTTATTTGTTGGTGTAGGTGGTGCAATTTTAGAAACATTGTTTATTGCACTGTTTATACTATCTGAAATAATTTTGTTTATATCAATTCCTTGCAAAGAATTCTGATTATTTGAATTGGCGTTTGTATTTTGATTTCCATTATTCACTTCAACTAATGATTTAAATGGATCACTTTTCCCACTTGCTTCACGTGGATTCAAATTACTTCCGCCTTTTTTGCTCATAGAATATATCACAATATCTATATTAAGTAGCAAATTATTAGATTCATTGTCTTTACTTATCTCAAATGATTTTATATTGTTAAGCCTTTGCATTGATTGTACTTCTTCAATAAAATTCGATATTTTTGAATAGTCGCCTGCAACTTTTATATTGACAGGAATTTCTACATATTTTGTCTTGCTGATTTTGTTATTATTTGTTTGATTTTCAGGACTCTGTAATTGATTATCAGTTGAATTAAAATTCAACTCCTCAAAATTTACGCCAGTTTTAGTAATTGCATCATCAAGCAAAACTACAAAGTCTTCAATATTTTCATAATCAGGAAGTTCCTCATTGCATATTTCAATTTGACTATCAATCTCTGATAAGCGGTTTTTCATTTTATCTACACTTAATGTATTGTAATCATTCACCTCTGTCTGTAAACTCATAACATCACGCCTTAATTTATCTATAACCACCAGTTGTTTTGTCAAAACAAACTGATAATATAAACCAAAGAAGGCGACAATAAACAATACACCTATTAGCATTTTTTCTCTCGTTGTCAATTTCATATAATTATACCACCTTAAGCTTAATTTGCAAAGTATATTGAATCAAACCACTATCAGATTTCTTTGTGTCTAAGAGATTAACATCATCTACATATTTTAATTTTCTCAAATTCAACATAAAATCCGATAAATATTTGTTCATATAAGAATCACCTGTTATTTCCAACACACTCCCATTAAATTTCATATCCTTAATTGAAACATTTTCTGGAATATTAGCCGAGATGTCATTTAAAATTTCTGTCATATTCAATTTTTTATCAGATAAATATTTTATTATTTTTTCTTTTTGTGAATAATAATTTTCTTTGCTTTTAATAGTTGAATACATGTCTTTCTTTGCTTTTAAACTATTTAATTGGTTGTTTAAGGTAGACTTTTGCTTTTCTAAATTATTGATATACATACTTGGCAAAAGCAAAATAAAAATTAGCACAAAAGCCACAATCAAAAAGCCTATCATGGTAAATGTACTTCTTTTCCTTTTTTCGTCAAGTAATTTTATTTCATCTGGTATAAGATTGATGTCTTTCAAATTACTCCCCCCTAATCAAAGAACCAAACACAGGCATAAAATATGTATATAAATCGTCATCATTGCTTAAAGCAGGTATCTTAAAATAATCTTCTATATATCTTTTAAGCCCTGTAAGTCTTGTAGTTCCACCAATTAGAAAAATCTCATTTATACTTTTATGGTACGATGATTCAAAAAAATCAAACACTCTTGATATTTCACTCAGTTTACTGTTTACGTATTTTTCAGTGTTCTCTCTAAGGCCAGCATAATCTTCATTATCTATAAAAAAAGGTTTTTCCCTTTTATATTCTTCAGCAGTTTTAAAGTCTGTATCGTATGTATTGGCAATTATCTCATTTATATCATTTCCTCCGAATTTTACTATCCTGCTAAATGCATATTTACCTTCATTTATTATCGTAATATCTGTATACTCTGCACCAATATTTATTACAGACGTACTTCCTGTTGGTTTACATAATTTTTTTATCGACTTATAAATACAATTGCTATATATATCTATAACTTCCAAGCGAAATTTCAATCCCTTAGCTAATTTCAAATACCCGAATATCATTTCTTTCGGTGCTGCCACAATAATTGTTTTTATCTTTTTACCATCTTCATCATGCTCAATCTGCTTATAGTCAACAATATAATCATCTGAATTAGGTATATACTGATCAATTTCATATTTTAAAGCATTCTTTAATTCATCATCTTTCATAAATGGCATTATTATTTCTCTAATTATTATATCTGTGCTTGAAATGCAAAAAGACAATTTCTTTTCCTTTGCAAATTTCTTTTTTAATGTTTCATTCAAAAAGTCAGACAATAAATTTATATCACTTAAATATCCATTTCTAATGCAATTTTGAGGTGTTTTTTCCAGTACCATATTATTTAATTTATCATTTTTTTTATCACAACTGCCAATTTTAGTGTAAAAACTGCCTATATCGATACCTATCATCTAAGATCCTCTCCATGGCGCTTATGTTGATTAACGTAAAAAGCAGCTTTCGTGATCTGACTAATGATATCTACCTCAAATTGCCTTTTCAATTCATTGACTTTTGTGTATATCTCACCTTTTTCTGTGTCATAATATTTCGGAGGTAAATTGTTTAACGTTAATGACATTATATCAAGTTTGCATTTGTCGCATTTACATACATCTAAATCTTTTAATACATTGTCGATAACATCTTTAACTGCTTCTTCCATATAATTTTTTAACTCCATTTCTAATCTCTCCTTTAATTTAATGGTGGTGTATTGTCGATAATCCAACTACTGATAGCAATTGGATTGCCAGAAGCTTGAAGATTTAAAATAATATCTGCATGACCATAACTTTTTATATTCCTGTAAATGCCAATAGTTTCAATATGAATATTGTATTGCATCCCTTCTTCTTGATTAAACGAAATGCTGCTAATATTGTAAATTTGCTCTGTATTACCTAAAGCAACATTACCTTCATTTAAATATTTATTAAAAACATTACTGTATAAATAATTTTTTGTGTCGTTAAATATCAAAGAATACAATTGATCCATACTAATCTTATAAGTTCCATTCCCTTTATCATAATTGCTATCAATAATTTTTTGAGCATTGCTTTTTAAATTATTAAGTAGATTTGTGTTAAATTCTGATTTTAAAATATCAAGTCCTGCCTCAGCAGCATATCTTGATAAAACATCATTGCCATATGAAGCAGAAATTTTAAATTCGGTTAATGAAAGTTCTAAAATAGAAATACCTAAAATGGTTAATATTAAAATGACCATTAACGTAAATATTAGGGCAGAACCTTTGTTATTGTACATTTACAACACTCTTCCTAAGGAAAATATCAGTTGATAATGAAAATTTTCCTGTCCCATCTCTATTTTGGCCTACAATCTCAACGTTTAACACATTACCGCTTTTCAAGTTTACATTAAATTCAACAATGTTTGTAGCAATTTCATGGCCTCGATTTTGATCTAAATAAATCTTATTATTAATTGTATCAAATTGTATATAGCTGCCACCTATATTAAGTCCATGACCATTATCTATAATATTTATTGATGATGGTCCTTTATCAATCTGATTGACAATATAATTCATGGCATATCTCACATTTTGTTCGATATCTATATTATTTTGCGTATCCTTATATGAATTGTAACCCGAATAATATAAAAGAGAATAAATTGAAATTACAAGTCCTAATAATGCTAAAGTTACTAATAATTCTACTAAAGTAAAACCTTTGTCGTCTTTTATCACCACCATTTTAACCACCAAGGAATACTTAGATTCACACTTTTTGAAGCACTTGTAGCTATATCTTTTAATGTTCTAATATTTTTATTCCATGAATCAATTATATTATTAACGATCGTTATTACACCACTTAATCCTAATTTAGGAAGTACAACAAAAAGAGTAAACAATGTTGCCCACGTTATAACTATAATTAAAGTTACAATATCTTTTAACCGGTTTATTATATCATCATAATTTCCATTGTTTGTATATACTTTAGGCGGTGTGTAACCACTAATTTCTGCAGATGGTGCAACAGCATACAACACAAAAGGTTGTGCATTTGATTGCAATTTGCCAATGGTAATTTTGTACTCTGTGACTCCATTTCCCATATCAATTTTTGACTGATCGGGATCTTCTAGCAAATAATAACCATCAGGTATATTCCAATTGGACACATTTGTATTTCCCGCTTTTATGTCTTCTGCTATGCTTTGAGCTATTGTAGCTTCCTTTGTTCTTATTTTAGAATCTGCATTTGTAATTACTGATTCATGGAACACACCTAATAGAGGTATAGCTGCAATCGAAAATAGAGCTATTGCTACAAGAACTTCAATAAGTGTCATGCCAAACGCATTCTTTAAATATTTCAATTTGCTTCACCTCAATAATTCCCCTTTATCATTACTCTTCCTGTAGCAGGCAAAATGGTTATGTCTAACCTTTTATTTGAATTTAATAAGCTTATAGTGCAGCCACCAGGTATTGGAGCTCCTTGATTTGAAAAGGATATTTGTGCTGAATTGTCGCTGTACATAGTTATTCCATCAGGAAACTTCTTTGTCTTTACTCTTTTTACCATTGTACCTGGTTTATTTATGTAATACCCTTTATGATCAGTCTGTATGGTTAAATACAAGCTTTCGTTTTCATATATATTTTTGTATTGGACATACCTTATGTCACTTATAAGTTCGTACGCCAACATTTTTAGACGCATTTCCGAAGTTTTTGCATTGAAAAAATCTGTCTTTGGAACTGCTATCAATACGATGATAGAAAATATCGATACTATCGTTATTAACTCTATTAGAGTTAATCCACTTTCATTTGCTTTCACACATCTTTGCATTCTTTCAACCTCTTATAAGCTTTATATACATATTTAGCAAATCGTATCCGTATAATATAGAGATAATACAGGCAATGCTTATATACGGTCCAAAAGGTATATAATCTTTTCTCGTTTTTATTTTAAACAAAACCAAGACGATACCGCCAACGGCACCTAATACAACTGCCAGAAAAAGCGTTGATATAGTAAGCTTCCAGCCTATAAAAAGACCAATCATAGCCATAAGTTTTATATCTCCACCGCCCATTCCTCCTCCTGACAATAAAGATATAAAAAGAAGCACTCCACCACCTACTAAAAAACCTACAATGTAGTCCCATACGCCGTAATTAATCATAATCAACCTAAATGCTACTCCAGCTATTAATCCTATCAAAATTACTTTGTTTGGTATTATCTTATGTTCCATATCCATAAATGTTATGACAATCAATAATGATTCTAAAAATGCATACGACAGCGACTTTATAGATATGCCAAAATAGATAAATAAAATAAGATATATGAGTCCTGTTAAAAGTTCAACAATAGGATATCTTATTGATATTCTATTTCCACAGTATCTACATCTGCCTCTTAGAAATATGTAGCTTACTATGGGAACTAAATCATACGGCTTTAACTCACTTTCACAATTTGTACAATGTGATGGAGGATAAACAATTGACTCATTCCTGGGAAACCTGTATATGACTACATTTAAAAAACTACCAATTATTGTGCCAAATACAAAAACAAGTATATATAGAATAAACATTTCTGCCTCCTTGATATAGGTATATGCGGGCACCATTGGTGCCCGAAACAAAATACTAAATTAATTATCAAGAATTGTTAGACGATCCAGAATTGCCACTTGATTGCGAACTACCAGCACCAGCATCACCATTAGGAATTGAAACTAT
Source organism: Thermoanaerobacterium thermosulfurigenes (assembly GCF_051201035.1). Lineage (NCBI taxonomy): Bacteria > Bacillati > Bacillota > Clostridia > Thermoanaerobacterales > Thermoanaerobacteraceae > Thermoanaerobacterium > Thermoanaerobacterium thermosulfurigenes. The sequence continues at coordinate 20,067 of NZ_JBPODR010000007.1, read as the reverse complement.
TCCTGTAGTTGCATTATATTGGAAGTTATCACCTTCAGCTGTTTTAGGCAAACTGTCTAAGTATCCACTATTAACTAAAGTTTGAAGATCTGTTGGATATGTATTGTTATTTTCTACATAGTATCTTTCTACAGCATCCTGTATGATCTTCAAACTTGCTTTATTTGCACTCGCTTTTGCATTACTCAATGATGTTGTTACTCTCGGTACTGCGATTGCTGCAAGTATTCCAAGTATTGCTATTACTACAATCAATTCAATCAATGTAAAACCTTTTTCATCTTTATTCAATGCCTTCACAAACCATGCCATTCTTTTCACCCCCTTCCCATAATTTGTTTATTGACCTATAAAATTGTACATCTGGAACATCGGCATCACTATGGATACTACTATAAATCCTACTATTGACGCCAGTAAGACTATTATTAATGGTTCAATCAATGTAGTCATCTGGGATACAGCTGTATCAACTTCGCTGTCGTAAAAATCCGCCGTTTTCTTTAATATACTGTCCAGTGATCCCGAATCTTCTCCAACCTTTATCATTTGAATAACCATTGGCGGAAATATATCGATTTTCTTTAAAGGCAATGCAAGCCCGTTTCCCCTTTTTATCTCTTCTTCAGCTTTTTTTAAGCCATTCGCCACAACAGTATTCCCCACTACTTTTTCTACAACAGACAATGATTCCATCAATGGAATCCCTGAACCTATAAGTGTTGATAACGTCCTTGTAAACCTTGATGTAATGATCTTCACATTTAGTGGGCCAAATATTGGTATCTTTAACATCAAAAAATCAAATAATTCTCTTCCCCTATCTGTTTTTATAGTTCTTAAAAGTACAAAGATTAATAATACAATATTCCCTAAATAAACATACCAATAATGTGCTATAGAATCGCTTAATCCTAAAAGTATCAATGTCGGCGTCGGTAATTGTGCTCCTGCATTTTTAAACATGCCTACAAATGTAGGAAGGACATTTGTAACAAGAAATACGACTACCAATACTGCAACGATGGATACAATCGCAGGATATGCTAAAGCTGATTTTATCTTTTGGTTTAAATTGTTTTCTTTCTCAAAATGTTCAGCCATCTCATTTAATACTTTGTCTAAAGTACCACTTACTTCTCCTGCTTCTATCATATTGAATAAAAGCATTGGAAATACATCTGGATGTTTTCTCATTGATTCTGAAAGGGTTTTACCCTTCTGCACATCTTCATATACATCAGTTAAGGCTTTTTTCAACCTTTTATTTTCAACTTGCTCAGACAAAGTAGCAAGTGATGCAACAATAGGAATACCTGCATTTATGAGAACAGAAAACTGCCTGCAAAACACAGCTATATCCTTTACCTTCACTTTACGTGAAGAATTGATACTTTCAAAAATATCCTTCTTCTCCACTTTTTCTTTGACATCTAATATATAATAGTTTTTCTGCTTCAAGCTGTCTACACATGACGATAATGTATCAAGTTCCAAAGTGCCTGTTATAAGATTTCCATCCATATCCCTTGCCTTATATGTATAAGTTGGCATCTGAGCCACCCTTTCAAGCATTATCTTATACTACTAATCGAGAAAAGTTTTCTCTATCAACACAATATGTAAGTGCATCGTCCATAGAAATCAAATTTCTCTTTAATAGCTGCGATATCCACATATCCATTGTCACCATTCCAAATTTATTCCCTGTCTGCACCATCGATTGTATTTGAAATGACTTCCCTTCTCTTATTAAATTTCTTATTGCAGGTGTAGCTATCATAACTTCTACGGCGACGACTCGCCCTGAATTATCTATTTTAGGCAATAATTGCTGCGATATAATCCCTTCTAAGACATTTGAAAGCTGTACTTTTATCTGCTGTTGCTGATGCGGCGGAAAAACATCTATAATCCTGTCGATAGTCTTTGCCGAACCTATGGTATGTAAAGTGGATAACACAAGATGCCCCGTCTCAGCCGCTGTTATAGCTATCTGTATCGTCTCAAGATCCCTCATTTCTCCAACCAGTATCACATCAGGGTCCTCTCTTAATGCTGCCCTTAATGCACTGGCGTATGACAAAGCATCATGCCCGATTTCTCTTTGATTTACTATACTTTTTTTGTGCTTATGCAAATATTCAATAGGATCTTCCAGGGTCAATATATGACAATTACGTTCTTCGTTTATTAAATCGATCATAGATGCCAATGTCGTAGATTTTCCGCTGCCTGTAGGCCCTGTAACAATTATGAGACCACGGGTTTTAAGCGCAAGATCTTTAATCACTTCTGGAAGTCCTAATTCATCAATTGTCGGAATTCTCAAAGCGACAGATCTTATGGCAAGGCTATATGTTCCCCTTTGCTTATAAGCATTTATCCTAAACCTTCCTAGCCCTTTTACTGAATACGATAGGTCAATATCACCTGCATCTTCAAGTTTTTTTAGCTCATCGCTTGAAAGCAAATCTTTTGTTATTTCTTCAGTATCTTGAGGTGTTAATTGAGGTAAATCCAGTTTTATAAGTTGCCCATTAATCCTAAGTACCGGAGGAACGCCAACTGTTATATGCAAATCAGATGCGCCTTTTTCTACAACCATAGCCAGAAGTTCACTTGTTTTCATCGTATCACCTTTAGCAATTATTTAATGTTAATAAGCATCATCGTATGTAAGGCGTAACATCTCATCTACAGTAGTTACACCTGATAGGACAAGCTTCTTTGCACTTTCTTTAAGCGTATTCATACCATTTGATACAGCTTCATTTAAAATTACATCCGCTGGAGCCCTCTCATTTGTAAGCTCTTTTATCTTAGGCGTCATTATCATTATCTCATATATAGGAACTCTGCCGCGAAAACCAGTCTTATTGCAAACAGCACACCCTTTTGATTTGTACAATTTAAGTGGTTCATCGGTATCTAACCCTAAAATAATCTTTTCTCTTTTGCTAGCATCATATTCTGTTTTGCAGTTATCGCATATTTTCCTCGCCAACCTTTGAGCTATAACACCAACAACAGATGAAGAAATAAGATATGGTTCAATCCCCATATCGATAAGCCTTGTTATGGCGCCTGCAGAATCATTCGTATGTAATGTAGATAATACAAGATGACCTGTTATAGAAGACCTTATGGCTATTTCAGCAGTCTCTCTGTCTCTTATTTCACCAATCATTATTATGTCTGGATCCTGCCTTAGTATCGATCTTAAAGCAGAAGCAAATGTAAGGCCAGCTTTTTCGTTGACTTGAACTTGATTTAACCCTTCAAGAGTATATTCAACAGGGTCTTCAACAGTTATTATATTTTTGTCAGGTTTATTAAGCTCATTTAACATAGCATAAAGTGTCGTGGTTTTACCACTTCCTGTAGGTCCAGTAAGAAGAATTATGCCATTTGGATGTTTAAGCAAATTGTCAAATAATTTCATATCATCACTATTTAACCCCAATTTATCTTTTGTTATAATATAACCGCTTTTATCCAATATCCTAAGCACGAGCTTTTCGCCGTAGATTGTAGGCAAAGAAGAAACTCTTATATCGATATTTTTGCTGCCTGCATTCATTTCGATTTTCCCATCTTGAGGTATCCTTCTTTCGGCAATATTCATATTTGCCATGATTTTTATTCTGGTGATAACTGGCCCTTGCGTGCTTTTAAATACCCTCATTGCCTCATGCAGTTCACCATCGATTCTAAACCTTATTCTCAAATCATTTTCAGTAGGCTCTATATGGACATCAGATGCGCGGTTTTTCACCGCTTGTTCGATAATGGAATTTACCAATCTTACTGCAGGTGCATTGTTAATCTCATCTTCTGAAATATCCTTTAATAAATTGCTGTCGCCTTCAGCGCTATCATGGCTTAGCTCTTTTTTAAAGTCTTGAACAGCCCTTTCAGCTTCTTCTTTTCCAAAAACTCTATCAATAGCCTTCATTATACCATCTTCGGAAGCAATCAATGGCTTCACATCAAGCTTCGTAATAAGTTTAATGTCATCAATGGCAAAGATATTAAGAGGATCTGCCATTGCAACAAAGATGCTATTGTTTTCTTTTTTTATAGGTATTGCAACGTGCCTTTTAGCCATTGATTCAGGTATAAGCTTTGCCACATTAGCATCTATAAATACCTTTTTCATGTCTATATGAGGTATGCCCAATTGAAACTCCAAAGCCTCAATGATCTGCTCCTCTGTTAGGTATCCTTCTTTTACAAGAATTTTACCCAACTTTTCACCAGTCTTTTTTTGTATCTTTATCGCATTATTGAGCTGATTTTCGTCTAAAAGACCAACTTCCACAAGAAGATCTCCCAATTTCTTTTTTATCATCAAGGCCCCTCCAAAATAAATAAACCCGACAATGATGCCGGTTGCGCCACTATATCAATGAGTCATAAAGCGCCCAAATATAGACTCACATCATCTATCTCAATCAAATCTATGAAAATTAAAATCACACACTAAATTATATTCTACATTATTTAACAAAATCCTTCTTTTTAAGAAAATTTAAAATAATTTTTTTATCGAAATTTGCTCCAGTCCAAATTTTAAATGAATCAATTGCCTGATTTATAAGCATATCAAGCCCATTGATGTATTTTATGCGGTATTTCTCCGCATAGCTTAGAAATAACGTCTTTTCAGGATTATATATAATATCATAAACAAATTTCGCTTTTGCAACTACATCTTCTCCAATTGGCGACACATCTACATTCGGATGCATACCGACACTGGTAGCGTTTATCAGTATATCAATCTCATCTAACATATTTAGATCGTTATACGATATTCCTAAACTTTTAATGTTAAAATTATTTTCCATATGAATGCTAAGTTCCTTTGCTTTATCTATCGATCTATTGCATACATATATTGACTTAGCTCCTAAAAGTGCTAATCCTACGGCCACAGCTTTGGCAGCACCACCAGCACCTAAAATAACTGCATTTTTGCCTACAACATCCACGTTGTGTTCTTTTAGCGATTCCATAAAACCTGTTACATCGGTATTGTATCCTTCCAATGAACCACTATTATTTTTTATTGTGTTCACTGCTCCAATAAGTTTTGCTTCATCTGAAATACGATCAAGATACTTTATCACACTTTCCTTATGTGGAACAGTAACATTAAGGCCTTTTATGCCTAATGCTTTTATACCTATAATTGCATCTTTTAAATCTTCTTCATTTACATCAAAAGAAACGTAAACCGAATTAAAATCGAGATTTTCAAAGGCATAGTTATGTATCAAAGGCGATAAACTATGTCCTATTGGATGCCCAATTATACCATAAATGCTTGTTTTAGAATTAATATTCATTTTTCACACCTTTTTCAGAACCTTTTTTTCTAATTTTCTCATGATTTTAGTCCATCCAAACTCTTCGCTTGACAAAGGTCTTACAAGTATCGTAAAAAGTCCGACTCTATGCCCCCCAAGTATGTCAGTAAAAATTTGATCGCCAATAATAGCAGTTTCATCAGGCGTAGAGTCAAGCATTTCCAAAGCCTTATAAAAAGCAGACTTTCTCGGCTTTATAGCCCATGAAATGCCTTTTACACCTGTATCTTTAGTAAAATTATTAACTCTTTTCGTTGTATTGTTTGATATAAGGCAAACTTTAAAGCCTTTTGACTTCAAAAATTTAAACAAGTTAATTACTTTTCGATCAGGATTTAAAACCTTTTGCGGTACAAGCGTATTGTCAATATCAAAAATCAATGATGTTATTCCTCTTTTTTTTAAGTTTTCAAAGTCTATATCGTATATTGAATTAGCATACATATCTGGTATCAATTTTTTATACAATAAATTCACCCCAAACTTACTTTAATTATACTTTACAAAAAAATAAACTGTCAATATAGACAGCATTTGGATTAAAAACTTTAGATCACATTTACATCGTCATTTCTTTAAATAACTTGTTTAATGCCTTTTTTTCTATTCTCGATACGTAAGATCTTGAAATCCCTAACATTTTCGCTATTTCCCTCTGAGTTTTTGCACCACCATTTATGAGACCATACCTTAATTCAATTATTAATTTTTCCCTGTTTTTAAGAACACTATTTAACTTGTGGTACAGTTTTTTGACTTGCATCCTTAATTCTACTTGATCACTTACCTCGTCTGTCTCAGTCCCTAAAATATCTATAAGCGAAATCTCATTGCCCTCTTTATCAACTCCTATAGGATCATGCAAAGATATTTCAGATTTTATCTTCTTTTCAGCTCGCAATGACATCAATATTTCGTTTTCAATGCATCGAGCCGCATATGTTGCCAAATGAGTTCCTTTTGAAGAATCATAAGTTAAAATCGCTTTAATAAGACCTATTGTTCCTATGGATATTAAATCATCTACATCTTTACCAGCATTGCTGTACTTTTTAACAACATGCGCCACAAGCCTTAAGTTTCTTTCTATCAAAATATTCTTCGCTTCTTCATCACCGTTTTTAAAGGCTTCAAAATACTTTCTTTCTTCTTCTGCTGTAAGAGGTTGGGGAAATGAATTAGCATTTGTTAAATAGCCGAAATTGATTATGTCTTTCACGATTGATGTCACAAGCGCTATAAGCGCAGCCAACATAAAGGCCACCTCCACATTTTAAGTCACATATTAAATATATGCAACTTAAAATCTTTGGTGCAAGTCTCATTTATAGTATTTCATTATTTCTTCAGCTATTTGTTTAAATATTGGAGCCGCTTTAATTCCGCCTATATCGCCATTTTTAACAAAGACTGATATTGCATAAACAGGCTCATCATAAGGAACAAAACCAGTAAACCATGCATGATAGATATTTTTCTCCCTGTTTACCTCAGCCGAACCAGTTTTTCCTGCCGACTTATACTCGGTTTCTGCGTTTTTTCCAGTTCCATTTACCACAACATCTCTCATCATTTCTTTTACACTTTCTGCTGTGCTTTCGCTTATAACTCTGTATGAGTCTGCCTTGTGTAGATTTTCTACAATATTGCCATTTTCATCAATAATAGCTTTTAAAAGATTAGGAACATTTCTTATACCGTCATTGGCAATGGTCGCTGCAACATCAGCAGCTTGCAGTGGAGTCATGGTAACATCTCCCTGTCCAATTGAAAGATTTCCTATGCCAGCACCTAATGTATTTTCCAAGGATGGCAATGTGCCAATTTGCTCCTCTATCGGCAGATTATCATCTTTTGTTATGCCAAATTTTTTTGCCATTTCTATTATATCGCTGCCGCCTGTCTTTTGCCCAATTTTTATAAATGTCGTATTTGATGAGACTTCAAATGCTTTGATCATGTTAATCAATCCATTTGACTCATCCATAAAATTATGGTAAACCACACCATCGATGTTTATATACGGTTCGTCAATAAAGTTATCGTATATGTTAACTTTTTTATTTTCTAATGCAGCAGATGCCACTATTATTTTAAAAATGGACCCCGGGGGATAATCCATCACTGCTTTATTCAGCAATTCTTCGTTTTTACTGTTTAGATAATCGCTAACTTTATTTTGGTCGTAGTTGGGCCTTGAAGCCATTGCTAAAATATCTCCATTTTTTACACTTAAAACAACAGCAGCACCGTTAATATTGTTTTTATCCAAAATATTTTCTACCGCTTTTTGAATATGATAATCGAGTGTTGTCTGAATCGAGTATACATTTTTATCAGTGCTTCTTATTTTTACACCCAATCCTTTTAAATAGTCATTATTGTTGTCTTTAAATACAGCTATAGAATCATATCCATTAGTGCTTAAAATTTTGTTGAATGTGTCTTCCAATCCATAATTAGCGCTACCACTGTATCCTATTATGTGTCTTGCCAATGAATTAGAATCATATCTTTGAGGAATATTCAGTATAAAGATTCCGACAGGCAAATTTCCGTCGTATGTATATCTAACTTTATAACTAAGAATATCTTTGCCTTCATTTAAGTTTCCGTATATTTCACTTTCTGAAATACCAGTTAGTTTATTTATTATTTCTGATGCATTTTTTTTATTGATGATCAATCCATGGATTGCATACACGTACTTTGTTGAAGTTCTGTCTGTAAAAGGAATTAAATTTCTATCGTATATTTCTCCACGTTTTTTGTCTAAATTCAAACTTTGAATTTTTTGATCTACAGCAATTTTAGCGTATGTTTCACCTTTTACGTATTGTATATAAAAAAGCCTTATCAATAATGATAAGATAAGAAATGTAGTTATGATATTTAAAACAATAAATCTAAGGTTTTTCCTATTCATAAAAAAACTCCTTTCCGGGTTTATTATTTCCCTTAAAGGAGTTTAACATTCACTAAGCTATGCTTTTTTTCTAAGAATGTAATATTTTTCTACCTTCCTCTTTAATGGAATCTTTACAATCATCTGTGGATGCGGTGCAACTCCGATTTCATTGCCTTCTATATCATACATTTTATCAATAGTCTCCACAAACATGTCTTTAGGACCTATGATCTCTATTACATCACCTGAAAAAAATCTGTTTCTTTGCTCTATTACAGCCATTCCACTTTTATCATCGTAATCAATCACCATTCCAACAATATTGTAATTCCTGATGTATGAGGAAGAATCATAATTGTGTGATTCAGAACCAGGTTTCCCAAAATAAAAACCAGTCGTAAAGTCTCTATTACTGACTTTCCCCAATTCTTCTAAAAGGCCTTCATCAAAAACATATCTATCGCCAAATTCCAGATAATCATCAATTGCTTTTCTATAAGCTTTTGTCACAACAGCAACATAATACGAGCTTTTGTTTCTGCCTTCTATCTTTAGGCTGGTTGCGCCAGCTTCGATAATATCTGGAATGTATTTTATCATGCATAGATCTTTTGAATTCATTATATATGTCCCTCTGTCATCTTCCTCTATTCTCATGTACTGTCCAGGCCTTTTTTCTTCAACAAGATAATACTTCCACCTGCATGGATGCGTACATTCGCCTTTGTTTGCATCTCTTCCTGTTAAATAATTACTTAGAAGGCATCTTCCCGAATATGAAATGCACATTGCACCGTGAACAAAAACCTCCAATTCTAAATCGTTTGGAGTTTTTTGTCTTATCTGCCTTATCTCTTCCAAAGACAATTCTCTAGCCAAAACAATGCGCTTTGCCCCTAATTCATGCCAAAAAATTGCGCTTCTATAATTAACGTTGTTAGCTTGTGTGCTTATATGAATCTCAAGTTTTGGTGCAACTTCCTTGATTATCGAAAATACACCTGGATCAGAAGCTATCACTGCGTCTATTCCAGTTTTACTAACTTCATATATATATTCTGGCAATCCTATGAGATCATCATTGTGAGGAAATATGTTTACAGTTAAATAAGCTTTTTTACCATGATTTTTAACATATTCAACTGCATATTTGATCTCATCCATGCTAAAGCCGACTGTAGCTCTAAGTCCATAATTGTTTCCACCGAAATAAACGGCATCTGCTCCATAATTTATCGCAACTTTTACCCTCTCTAAATCACCGGCCGGTGATAATAACTCAACCATTTTTTCACTCCTTTACGCTTATAGACAAACCATCACCAATAGGAATAATCGACGTAGATATTCCTGTCTTGTTTAAAACATATAAAATAAAATCTCTCATCCTATAAACTATCGTTCTACGCTTATGTTTTACATGCTTTTCAGCAGCAACATAGCCTTTATACAAAATATTATCGCAAATCAAAATACCTCTATCGCTTAATAACCTTAAAGATTCGTCAAAAAATTCCTTGTAATGGCCTTTCGCTGCATCAATAAATATTAAGTCATACTTTTTATTAAGACAAGGCAAAACGTCCAAAGCATCACCTTTTATAAGTTCAACCCTATCTAATAGAGATGCTTTAAGAAAATTCTCTTTTGCTATCTCAGCCATATCCATGTCTTTCTCGATGGTAAGAATTTTACAATTTTCATAAGCTAATAGCATCACGATAGAAGAATAGCCAATGGCTGTGCCTATTTCTAAAATATTTTCTGGTTGCTTGATTTTTATAATTGTCTCCAAAAATTTTGCAACTTCAGGTTTTACGATCGGAATAAAATTATCACTTGCATAACTTTCGATTTCTTTAAGCAGCCCTTGACTTAAATCAAACAATTGCCTTATAAATTTTATGTCGCTATCTATCATAAACGGCACCTCTAAATCAATTAACCTTTTTTTCCGCATTCAACTGATCTATATAAGTCTTGCTAAAAATATGAGAACCATCAGTTTGAGCTACATAGTAGTAATAGTCATGTTTTGCTGGATCTATAGCTGCTTCTATAGACTTTAAGCCTGGATTGCTAATTGGCCCTATTGGCAATCCATAGTGCAAATAAGTATTATATGGTGAATTAACTTTTAAGTCATCAAGAGATAATTTGTCTTTGTGCTCTCCTAAAGCATATTCCACAGTAGCGTCAATCTGCAATTTCATGTTTTTATTTAGCCTGTTGTATATTACACCAGCGATAAGCGGTCTATCTTTGTCTATTTTAGCTTCTTTCTCAATCATTGACGCTATTATCACAATTTTGTCGGTAGTCATGCCAACATTCGTCTCTTTCCCTTTTATATAGGATTTATATATTTCGTCAAACCTTGACAGCATAAGATTTATAATATCATGAGCACTGGTACCTTTCTTTATAACATATGTGTCAGGAAAAAGATATCCTTCTAATCGATCTGGTCTATCTTTAGGAATATCCTTTAAAAACTCATAATTAAAAACACCATTTTGAGCTTCATTCATAAAATCGCTTTTCTTGACTATACCCATCTGTTGCAAGCGGTCTGCAATCTCACTTACAGTAAACCCTTCTGGTATAGTGAATTTAACAGTATCTAATATAACCTTTCCATCTTTTAACTTCTTAATTATCTCATCCGTAGTCATATTTGAACTTAAAAGATACTTTCCAGCTTTCATTTGAACGCCATCATCGTAAAACTTTGAACGAAAAATAAAAAAACACTCGCTTTTTATTAAGTCTTTATTTCGCAATATCTTAGCAATTTCTACAGTCGAGGAGCCTTGTGGTATGACAACTTCTTTTTCAGTCGGATTATTATCAACAGGCTTAAATAGACTCTCATAATATATAGCCGCTGATATGATAAAAAAAACTACAATAACAATCGTAACAAGAGATCTTTTCTTTACTTTCCCCTTTACATTTATCATCATGAGCTCTCCTCAAATCAAAAATCGACACTTTATACAAAGATTATATAATTATATACAAATAAAAACAAGTAAGGTTTTTAGCCCACTTGTTCTTATTTGCTATTTTAAATTAACAACATCCATTATAATCTTTGTAATGTCATCCATTATGCGAGAAAAGCTGTATTCCGCAGCGAGATAAGCATTTAATTCAGGATTTAAGCTTAGTATGTCATAAAGCTTTTTTAACATTTCTTCATCTTCTTTTGTTATTTCTTTTCCCGTCAGTTCTTTTGTCTGAATTTCTAATTGTTTTTTTCTAAAATCTTCTAACATTTTTTTATTTTGCTCATTGGACTCAATTTTTTTGAATGCATCTTTAAATGCTTTATATTCAGGCAGCTCTTCTATTGCTCTTTTTAATTCATACGCTTTATCGTATACGTTCATATCTTAATCCTCCTATATTTCCATTATTATAGGCAATATCATTGGATTTCTCTTTGTTTTTTCATATAAAAAGCTGCTTAAACATTCTTTAATCATAGTCTTTATAGACGACCATTCCGTTATATCATCCTTTTCGCACTGTGAAAGAGTTTCTTTAACAAGATTTTTGGCTTCCTCCATCAAATCCTCTGACTCTCTCACATATACAAAACCTCTCGATATTATATCAGGTCCAGCTATTACAGAACCTTTTTCTTTAGATATGGTAACAACTACCACCAATAAACCATCTTGAGAAAGATGTTTCCTATCTCTTAAGACTATATTTCCTACGTCACCAACGCCTAAGCCATCAACCAATACTTTACCTGCAGTTACCGTGCCAGCAATCCGACCTGAATTTTTTGTAAATTCAATCACTGTACCATTATCAGCAATAAATATATTCTTAGGATCCATGCCAAGATCTTCGGCTAACTTTGCATGTTGCTTCAAATGCCTATATTCTCCATGTACGGGAATAAAAAATTGTGGTCTTATTAGTGTGTGGAGCAACTTGATTTCTTCTTGGCATGCGTGTCCAGATACATGTACATCAGCCAATGCATCGTATATTACTTCTGCGCCTTTTTTGAACAGTTGATTTATCACCCTTGATATTAATTTTTCGTTACCAGGTATGGCAGAAGCAGATATTACAACTGTATCACCTGGCACTATCTCAACCTTTTTGTGTTCTGAAGATGCCATCCTTGTCAACGCTGACATGGGCTCTCCTTGGCTTCCGGTGGTAATAATGACCACTTCACCATACGGAAGTTTATTGGCTTCATCGATGTCTATAAGTGTACCTTCTGGTATGCTTAAATACCCTAATTCATTGGCAACATTTATGACATTTATCATGCTTCGTCCTGAAATCGAAACTTTTCTTCCATACTTGTAAGCAGAATCAATTATCTGTTGAACGCGATGAATGTTTGATGCAAATGTAGCTACGATTATCCTCTGTTCAGCTTTTCTAAATATATTGTCAAATGTGTCTCCTACAGTTTTTTCAGACATCGTATAACCTGGTCTTTCTATATTTGTACTATCACACATCATGACAAGAACCCCTTGTTCTCCTAATTCAGCAAATCTATGGAAATCAGCTACTTCTCCACCAATTGGGGTAAAGTCTATCTTAAAATCGCCAGAGTGAAATACAACTCCAACAGGTGTATGAATAGCCAGTGCTGCCGAATCAGCAATGCTGTGAGATGTTCTTATAAACTCTACTCTAAGTTGCCCAAACGTCACTGTCTCTCGAGGTTTCACCGTTACCAATTTGCTATCTCTTAAAAGCCCATTTTCTTTTAATTTGTACTCAACTAAGCCAAGCGTCAAACGTGTCCCATACACAGGCACATTTAATTGCCTTAAAACATAAGGCAATGCTCCAATATGGTCTTCATGCCCATGCGTTAAAACGATAGCTTTAACTTTTTCTTTGTTTTTTAATAAATACGAAATGTCTGGGATGACAAGATCTATACCCAACATCTCGTCATCAGGAAAAGCAAGACCGCAGTCAATGACAATAATGTCATTTCCGTACTCAATTACAGTCATATTTTTCCCGATCTCATTTAACCCGCCCAAAGGTATGATTTTTAATTTTGTCTTATTTGTCAAATACATATCTCCCTTCTTCGCTAATATCGCTAATAATATTTTAACCAACAACGATAAAACATTACCCGTACAACACACTAATTAATTGTATTATACTTTATTTAGTGCTTATCTTCAAGTAGATATAAAAATTAAGCCCGTCAATCTGACAGGCCTAATTTTTATTTTGTTTGCATTTGCTACAATATCCAAAAAATTTCACATTATGATCGATTATTTGAAAATTCTTTGTATTTTCTATCGCTTCTTCTAGGTTTTCTAACAAATCCCCTTCCATCTCTATCACACTACCACATTTTAAACAAATCAAATGGTGGTGTTGATGATCTTCATTGTGATAAAGCTCATATCTGCTGCGTCCATCATCAAAATTTAATTTGTATATTATACCCATTTCATCAAAGAGCTGCAAAGTCCTGTAGACAGTAGCAAGACCTATCTCTGGATATTTTTCCTTTACGAGATCATATATTTCCTCTGACGACAAATGCTTTTCGCGATTTTCTATTATAACGTCAAGTATTGCCCTTCTCTGTGTGGTCAACTTAAATCCTTTTTGCTTCAAATTCTCCTTTATATCATCTATTTCGTTCACTTTTTCACCACCTTACATTTTACCTGTTTATAAAAGTTTATGCATTATATTCTCAATTGTCAACTATTTTTGCAAAAATAAAATTAGCTTTATCATTAATATAACCTTATATTAACACAAAAAAAGATGTATTTTCAATTGAAATTAAAAATATTTTTATAAATCCTTTATTTGCACATAAAGCATCCATCTTTTAAGATAAATAACGTATTTTTTGAAAACGACAATAAAAAAGTTTCGATGGTGTTATTTCCCAGGTAATATTTGTTATTCGAGATGTTTTTGATTAATAAAAAATAGATATACCTTCAAGGTATATCTATTCGTCATCATGATGGTGGTGGCAGTCACAATCATCATCACATTCATATTCTTCCAATAATTCATTGTAAGCTTCTACTACATCATTAAACTCATCTTCGTCATCTATTCCGACAAATATGTCCTCACCATTTTCATCTTGCTCAACTCTCAAAATATACGCATCATCGCTTTCACTGTCTATCGGTGCAACAACAGCATACCTTGTGTCATCAAGTTCAAAAGATGAAATTAGTTCAAAGTCTACTTCATTGCCATTTTCGTCGATAAGCTCAATAATGTCATTATTAAATTCATTATCCAACAAAATCACCTCATTTCTTATACCGATAATCCCATTGTAGTATACAAAAAATTTCCTGTCAAGTTAAATTGATTTCCTTTTGTAATCAAGATACCCTTGTAAAATTATCGTGGCTGCCAGTTTATCTATGACTTTCTTTCTCTTGTCCCTTCTCATGTCAGCATTTTCCACAAGCATCCTATTAGCCTCGACTGTCGTCAACCTTTCATCCCACAACATTATAGGTAAATCAATTTCTTCTTTTAAATACTCCACAAAATTGATCACTTTCTGCCCTTGAGCTCCTATTGTACCATTCATATTTTTAGGAAAACCAACGACAATTTCCTCTACTTTAAACGCATCTATAATCTTCTTTATCTCAAATACATCGTTATCTAAACTTTCTCTTCTTATGGTTTTAATTCCTTGTGCTATAAGCCCTGATGGGTCACTAACAGCAATACCTATGGTTTTATCACCAACGTCTAAACCTATTGTGCGCAATTCTACTCTCTCCATTCACGCATACAATATGCCTCACACTTATAAGACGTGTGAGGCTAAACTCTATTTCTCTAAATAATTTTTAACTAATTCCTCAACTAATTCATCTCTCTCAATCTTTCTTATAAGATTTCGAGCATTTTTATGGCTTGTTATATATGTAGGATCACCTGACAAAATATAACCAACTATCTGATTTATAGGATTATATCCTTTCTCCAACAAAGCATCATATACAGAATTCAGTATGTCTTTTGCTTTACCGTCTTCATTTTCAAAATGAAATCTTACGGTTTCATCATTGCGGTCAGCCATTTTTATCACCTCTATGGGATTTTCATTTAATATATTATACGACTATAATATATTAAACTATGAATAGTAGTCAAGTTAAATTTTTATTTAAGTTTTTCAATGAACAAAGATCTTGAAGTTTCTAAAGCTATATTTATCTTTTCTAAATTATTGCCGACACCTTGAGCCATATCAGCTCGTCCACCGCCTTTGCCATCTGCAACTTGGCATATTTCCCTTATGATATTGCCAACGTTAATTCCCCGCTCAATGGCATCTTTCGTCGCCATTCCTACAAAATTAATTTTTTCATCTCTAATTGTAGCAAGTATTATAACAGTGCTTTTTAATCTGTCCTTAAGTATATCTCCCATCATCTTAAGCTCATCTACATCCAAATCATTTAATGTAGCACTAACAAATTTTATTCCATTTATGTCCTCTGCAGAATTAATTAACTTGTCTGACATTGATAACACTACTTTTGATTTTAGCTGTTCCAATTGTCTTTCTAAGTCCTTTATAGTTTGACTTAAATCAGCGATCCTATCCACAATGTCTTTTTCATTAACCTTTAGTATCTGTTCTATATTAGAAATTAATTCTCCTTTTTTGTTCAAAAATTCTAAAGCACCTAACCCTGTCACAGCTTCAATTCTCCTGACACCTGCGGCTACACCACTTTCCGCAATGATTTTAAAAGCTCCTATCTGAATAGTATTAGTGACATGGGTTCCTCCACAAAGCTCTTTGCTATAATCAGAAATATTTACGACCCTTACCACATCACCATATTTCTCTTGAAAGAGTGCCATCGCACCTTTCTTGATAGCTTCATCCTGTGACATAATGTCAATCGACACACCGATGCTCTCGTAGATTTTCTCATTAACCTCATCTTCTATCATCTTAATTTCGTAAGCGGTAAGCGCTTGATAATGAGTAAAGTCAAATCTAAGTCTATCTGGCGTAACCAAAGATCCTGCTTGATGTACATGGTCGCCTATAAACTTTCTCAAGGCACTATGCAGTAAATGTGTCGCAGTATGATTTCTTGCTGTGCTCATTCTATTCTTCTCATCTATTATAGCCTCTACTGTATCACCTACATTTAAAATGCCTCTTTCGATAGTGCCAATATGGACAAATTTATTCCCACCAGCTTTTTTGCAATCTTTTATGTTAATATAGACATCTTCACTTTTTATTATGCCGCTGTCTCCAACTTGACCACCGCTTTCTGCATAAAACGGCGTCATATCTAAAATAATATTTACTTCTTCTCCCGCTTCAGCAGAATTAACAAGCTCATCATCCTTTATAATAGCCAAAACTTTTGCATCCGATTTAAATGCCTCATAACCAACAAACTTTGTTTCGATATCTTTCATGGTCGAATAAATATCTTTTTCCCAAAGGGCATTATCTTCTTTTCTACTGCTTCTGGCTCTTAATCTCTGGTTCTCTAATTCCTTTTGGTATCCATCTTCATCTACCGACATACCAGATTCGCTCAATATTTCTTTAGTAAGCTCAATGGGAAAACCATATGTGTCATACAGTTTAAATGCTTTACTGCCCTCCAATACATTTTTCCCTGAAGCCTTCAAATCATTGATATATCCATCAAGAATATCTAACCCTTGGTCAATCGTCTCTTTAAATCGTTCTTCTTCTTTTTTTATTACCTTTTTTATGTATTCTTTTCTTTCTTGTATTTCAGGGTATGCACCTTTATAATGTTCAACAACAACATCCACTACATCATATAGAAATGGCCTATCAAGTCCTAATAACTTGCCATATCTTGCTGCTCTTCTTAATAATCTCCTTAAGACATATCCTCTGCCTTCATTTGATGGTAATATCCCATCAGATATCATAAAGGTAACCCCTCTAATATGATCCGTAATAACTCTTAAAGATACATCGCTTTTCTTATCAGCACCATATTTTACACCAGCCATTTTACCAACATAATCAGTAATACCGCGAATCACATCAACATCAAATATACTGTCAACCTCTTGCATTATGGTCGCTATTCTTTCAAGCCCCATACCTGTATCTATATTAGGCTTAGGCAGTGGATTGTAGTTTCCTTCTGCATCTTTGTCAAATTGCGTAAACACAAGGTTCCAAAACTCAATAAATCTGTCGCAATCACAACCAACACCGCAAGTAGGCTTCCCACAGCCTTTGTCCTCACCTCTGTCAAAATATATTTCTGAACACGGTCCACATGGCCCTGTTCCAATCTCCCAAAAATTATCTTCTTTACCCATTCTGACAATTCTCTCTGGTGGAAGTCCAACAACTTTATTCCATATTTCAAAAGCCTCATCATCGTTTTCATAAATAGTCACCCATAATCTATCTTCTGGCAATTCTAAGACTTTCGTCACAAACTCCCATGCCCATGGTATTGCTTCTTTCTTAAAATAATCGCCAAAAGAAAAATTGCCCAGCATTTCAAAAAAAGTCCCGTGCCTCGCTGTCTTTCCAACTCTATCTATATCAGGTGTTCTAATGCATTTCTGACACGTAGTAACTCTTCTACTTGGTGGAATTTCCTTCCCAGTAAAATACGGTTTCAAAGGAGCCATTCCAGCATTGATGAGCAACAAACTTTTGTCATTTTTAGGCACGAGCGAAAAACTTGGCAACCTCAAGTGTCCTTTACTTTCAAAAAAACTAAGATATTTCTCTCTTATCTCATTCATTCCGAGTTTTTCCATATATATCCTCCTTATGCTTACAAAAAAACGCCCTACAAGGGACGGCAGAAACCTTCTCTTTTTATGTATATTTTACAAGAAAGCCTAATTAAAGTCAACAATTGCTATTATGCCTTAATAAAAATATCCTTAAATATCACTTTTACTACAGCTACGACAGGAACTGACAAAAGCATACCTAATATTCCGAAAAACTGCTCTCCTACCAAAAGAGCAATTATAACTGTTATAGGGTGCAAATCTACATTGTCGCTCATTATTTTTGGAGCTATTATAGCACTTTCGATTTGCTGTACTAAAAAAAATACAACAAATGACCATACGCCTTTATAAAATGAATCCATAAGCCCCATAACAACTGCTGGAATCGAACCTAATATAGGTCCGAAATACGGTATTACATTAAATATGCCAGCTAATATACCTATTAACAAAGAATACTTTACTCTTAATATCATCAGTCCTATTGACGTCAAAAATGTCACTATTAATGAAATATATATTTGGCTTCTAATATAATTACTTAAGACATAGTCAATATCTTTTAAGATTTTCAAAAAAGTTTCTCTCATTTTTTGTGGTATAAACTCGTTAATGCCATTTTTTAAAACTTCTTTGTCTTTTAGTAAGTAAAAAGTAATAATAGGTGATAATATCAAGTTTACAAGATGGCCTGTCATTGAAATAACACTTTGCATTGCTCTGTCAACTATCAATTCCATTTGCTTATCAAACATATTTGCTCGCTTAATGAATATTTTATTAAATTCTTTTGGTAAGTACGATAAATAATCATTTTTAATATTATTAACTTTGTCATTCAATAGGCTAATATAATCCGGTATCATTTTAAAAAGATTTGACATTTCATTTACAATTACTGGAAATATAAAAATAGCAAAAAGCGATACTACAATCATTAGCAAAAAATAAACAATTATTATAGACTGTACTCTTTTTATACCTTTTTTTTCAATGTATGTCACAATTGGATTTATGAGATATGCAAGTATAATAGAAACCAACAATGGCAACAAAATTTCTTTTATTTTATTTGCATTCATGTAAAAAAAATACAATACAACAAGTATTATAATTATCCATGTAAAATATCTAATATATCTTTTGCATATTCTCATATAAAACACCTTTAAATAAAAGGGCTAAAAGCCCTTTTACATTTTATTTGCTCTGTGAGCAATTTTAGTTAAACCCATCTGAATTAATTGTCTAACCCTTTTTGAATTGATTCTCGGTAAAATAAATGCCGCTGCCGCCGCACCAGTTAAGAAACCTTTTAAATATTTTCCTTTGTCATCCATGATAACCCTCCTACCTTTAAACATCAATCGATTTGTCAAGTCAATTTTTTATAAAAGAACACTTCTTTCAATTGATTTTGATGATTTTAGTATTCCACTTTTTTAAATTAGTAAACCTACCATTTTATCTTTTAAAACACATTTTTAAAACAATTCTAATTTTTAAAGAAAAAAATACACCTAATAAAGTGTATTTTGGGATATGATTAGGTAAAACCATCATATTCTTAAATAAAAGCTTCAAATGTACTATGCGTGACAATTAAAAAATCAGTAATATTTGATTAAGGTGTCAAAAGTATTTTTTCATCCATGGCAAACTAAAAATATGGTAAAATAGAAATATAAACAAAAAGAAATAGAAGGAGCGATACATAGCCATGGCATTCAAACCAAACGAATATCAACAAATCACAATGGATGACAGATTCTTAAACTTGGATGAAAGGACAAGAAAGTTTGTTTTAAACTCATGGGCAAAAGGCTTTGCTGAAATCATATTTCCAGCAATCAATGAAAAACGCTTTTCCGTATTGTACAGTGACAATCCCGCTTCCCGTCCAAACAGTCCTGTAAACGCAATAATTGGAGCCCTAATACTAAAAGAAATGTTTAATCTTACAGATGATGAACTATTAGCAAGCATACTATG